>JAYWCQ010000282.1:0-13208 GCA_043780435.1 Polaromonas sp. | reverse complement strand
ATCACCTTCTGCATCACCCGTTGTCGTTTTAACACCCAACGCAGCGATGGCTTCATACCGCTTGTCCGCATCCAAATGCAGCTGGCTAAATTTTGTCGCTGCACCAAAACACAGCGGTAACAAACCTGTCGCAAGCGGATCCAAAGTTCCCGTATGCCCTGCTTTTTCTGCTCTCAATAGCCACTTGGCTTTTTGTAAAGCATCGTTGCTGGACATACCTTTCGGCTTGTCCAGCAGCAAAACACCATGAACAGGTCTTCTTTTGATTCGCTCGCCCGTTCGTACAATTCTTTTTTTCTTCTGTACTACAACCAAAACCTCAGTCTTTAGATCCAAATTTTCCCCAGCACTCACATCAATCTTCTTTAACTTGCGTCGCTACAGCACGCGCAATCAATGCATTCATATCGGCCGCTTTTTCAGTCGTTCTGTCAAACAAAAAATGCAAGGTAGGCACCGTATGAATGTGCAAACGCTTAAACAAGCCATTACGCAGGAAACCTGCAGCTTGGTTGAGTGCAATCTCACATTCGTTTTTGTCGCCGATCAACACGCTGAAAAAGACCTTTGCATGCGCGTAGTCTGGCGTCACCTCAACGGCTTGAATGGTCACCATACCAACGCGTGGGTCTTTCAACTCGCGCGCGATCAACTCCGTCAGATCGCGCTGGATCTGATCTGCAACTTTAAAGCTGCGATTCGGAGTTTTAGATTTTTTAACGGCCATATTGAATCAGTATTTAAGACGACAATTTACGTCAACTCTCGCGCAACTTCGCGGATTTCGAAGAACTCCAAGAAGTCGCCTTCTTGAATATCGTTGTAGCCTTTGATGTTCAAGCCGCAATCGAAGCCTTCGCGCACTTCTTTCGCATCGTCTTTGAAGCGTTTGAGTGATTCCAGCTCGCCGGTAAAGATGACCACGTTGTTGCGCAGCAAACGCAATTTCGCGACACGTTTGACCAAGCCGGAAGTAACCATACAACCCGCAATCGCACCCACCTTGCTGGCGCGGAACACTTGGCGAATCTCGGCGGTACCGATAACTTCTTCAATCTTATCAGGCGTCAACATGCCAGACAATGCGGCTTTGAGGTCATCAACGGCAGCATAAATGATGTCGTAGTAACGGATATCGACGCCATTGTTTTCAGCCGTTTTACGTGCGCCTGCATCAGCACGGGTGTTGAAACCAATGATCACAGCTTTGGAGGCAATTGCCAAGTTGACGTCAGACTCGCTGACACCACCAACACCGCTGTACACGATTTGGATTTTGACCTCGTCCGTGGACAACTTGAGCACAGACTGGGCCAAAGCTTCTTGCGAACCTTGCACGTCGGCTTTGATAATGATGGGCAAGAGTTTCACTTCGCCAGCCGTCATATCGGTGAACATGTTTTCCAACTTGGACGCTTGCTGTTTAGCAAGCTTGGTGTGACGGAACTTGCCTGCACGGTAAGTGGCAATTTCACGGGCGCGCTTCTCGTCAGCCATGACCATGAATTCGTCACCCGCTTGCGGTACTTCAGTCAGACCCTGAATTTCGACAGGGATCGATGGTCCAGCGGATTTAATTGCTTTGCCGTTTTCATCCAACATGGCGCGAACGCGACCAAAGGTTGAACCCGCCAAAACAACATCACCCGTTTTAAGTGTGCCTGATTGCACCAAGATGGTTGAAACTGGACCCTTACCCTTGTCCAAACGTGCTTCAATCACCAAGCCTTTGGCCATGGCATTCACTGGAGCGCGAAGCTCTAAGATTTCCGCCTGCAAAAGTACCTGCTCCAAGAGCGCATCAACGCCTTCACCTGTACGGGCAGAGACACCAACGAATGGTGATTCACCACCAAACTCTTCCGGAATCACTTCTTCGGTAACCAACTCGCCTTTGACGCGGTCCATGTTTGCATCAGGCTTGTCTATCTTGTTGATAGCAACAACGATAGGCACGCCAGCTGCTTTGGCGTGTTTGATCGCTTCTTTTGTTTGCGGCATCACGCCGTCATCAGCAGCCACCACCAAAATCACAATGTCGGTAGCCGTTGCGCCACGTGCACGCATAGCAGTAAACGCTTCGTGACCTGGAGTATCCAAGAATGAAATCATGCCGCGCGGCGTTTCCACATGGTAGGCACCAATGTGCTGCGTGATACCACCAGCTTCGCCAGAGGCCACTTTAGCGCGACGAATATAGTCCAATAACGACGTTTTGCCGTGGTCAACGTGGCCCATAACAGTAACAACCGGGGCACGGGGCAAAGATTCAGCCACTTGAGAAGACACTTCAGCATCAGTAAATGCTTCCACATCGTCAAGCGCAGCAACCACCGCTTTGTGGCCCAATTCTTCCACCAAAATCATGGCAGTGTCTTGGTCTAAAGGCTGGTTGATGGTGACCATTTGACCCAGTTTCATCAATTGCTTGATCACTTCAGACGCTTTAACAGCCATCTTGTGTGCCAATTCTGCGACAGTGATTGTCTCAGGCACGTGCACTTCTAAAACGCGCACTTCGGTTGACACTTCTGGCATGTCGTCACGACGGTCATTTCCACGATCGCCACGTTTGCCGCGTGCGCCACCAGGACCACCGCGCCAATTTGAGTTGCGGCCTGCACCTGCACCCGTGTCACCACGTGTCGGCAAACCCTTCTTTTTAGCTGGGTCACCTGCCCAGCTGCTTGACAACTTGGCTGATTTAACCTCTTTGCCTGCACCTGCAGGAGCAACCGTACCAGGAGCGCCCGGCGCACCTGGTTTGACACCAGGTTTTGCAACTGTGCTGCCAGTCGCTGGCTTGTGTAAAGTACCTTTGATGGCAACCTTTGGCGGCTCAGGCTTTTTCGCCACAACTGGCGGCTTGGCTGGCGCAGACATCATCAAGCGAATGGCTGCGGCTTCTGCCTCAGCTTTACGTCTACGCTCGCCCAAATCTAGAACGCGTGCTGATTCTGCCGCTACCAATGCTTTTGCATCATCTGCAGTTTTTGTAAGTGCAGCTGCTTTGGCTTCTGTTGCCGCCTTAGCTTTTGCTTGAACCAACTCAGCAGCCTGCGCAATTTCAGCGGCTTTTGCCAACGCATCTGCAGCAGCTTTTTCAGCTTTTTCGTCAACGACAGGAGCAATCTTGTTACCTACGCGTTTGACCGTTTTTACTGCAGGCACGGTTTCGGCAACTTCAGCTGCTTTACTTACAACTGATTCAGCAACTTTTTTAGCTTCATCAGTTGCTTTCTGAGCAAACTCAACCGCTTTTTGCTCTTGCAATTTCTCCTGTTGTTCGCGCAAACGGCGTTGCTCAAGCAATTGCGCTTCTTCATTGCGAATCAAGTCCGCTTCGACTTGCGCTTCGTGTTCACGACGTTGCAAATCAGCATGTTCGGACAAAGCCTTAGCCTCGTCCGAAGCGTTCTGTGCCGCGATTGCGGCTTCTTCAGCCTGTCCTTCAGCCGCTTCATCGCGCTGAATGAAGGTACGTTTTTTACGCACCTCAACTTGAATAGTACGCGCTTTGCCAGAGGCATCAGCTTGCTTGATTTCAGTCGTCGATTTTTTGACTAAAGTGATCTTCTTGCGCTCACTCGAGACCGTGCCATGGCTGGTCTGCAGGAAGGCCAATAATTTTTGCTTGTCAGAATCGCTCAAAGCATCAGAGGCGGCAGCTTTCGCAACGCCTGCGCTGCTGAGTTGATCTAAAAGGGTAGAGGTTGATTTTTTGAGTTCAGCTGCAAAATCGGCAACGGTCGTGGTGGACATATTCTGTGTAATCTTTCATAACCATTAGGCTTTAGGTGCTGCTTGAGAAACGTCGTCATTGGTAAACCAATGCTCGCGCGCTTTCATGATCAACGTCTTAGCCTGCTCTTCTGACTGGCCAGTAATTTCAATGAGCTCATCGACAGCCAAATCGGCCAAATCGTCAAGTGTATGGACACCGCCATCAGCCAACTTGTTGATCAATTCAGGTGTTAAACCTTCCAAATCACGCAAATCTTGTGACGCCTCTTCGACGTTTTCTTCTTTGGCGATTTCCATCGTCAGCAAAGCATCCTTAGCGCGATTACGCAGCTCGTTGACCGTGTCTTCGTCAAAACTTTCAATTTCCAACATTTCTTGCAATGGCACATAAGCCACTTCTTCAAGGTTGGTAAAGCCTTCGGCAATCAAGATGTCGGCGATATCTTCGTCCACATCAAGCTTTTCCATGAATAGCTTGCGGCTGGTATCTGTTTCGCTGGCGTTCTTTTGGGCTGATTCAGCAGCATCCAAAATATTGATTTTCCAACCCGTGAGGTCAGAAGCCAAACGCACGTTTTGTCCGCCACGGCCAATGGCAATCGCCAAGTTTTCTTCATCAACCACCACATCCATGGCGTGACGCTCTTCATCAACCACAATTGAAGTGACGTTGGCCGGAGCCAATGCACCAATGACGAACTGCGCTGGGTCTTCGCTCCACAACACAATATCAACACGCTCGCCACCGAGTTCATTGGTCACCGCATTGACGCGGGTGCCACGCACGCCGACGCATGTACCGATCGGGTCAACGCGTTTGTCGTGAGACAACACGGCGATTTTGGCGCGTGAGCCAGGGTCACGTGCGCAAGATTTGATCTCTAGCAAGCCTTGCTCAATTTCAGGCACTTCATTGCGGAACAACTCAACCATGTATTGCGGCGCATTGCGCGACAAAATGATGGGAGCGCCGCGCAAAGTGCTATCAACCTCCATGATCAAGGCACGTACGCGGTCACCGGCACGGAAATTTTCTTTCGGAATCATGTCAGTACGGCGCAAACGGCCTTCAACACGACCGCTTTCAATGATCAAATCGCCTTTGTCCATGCGCTTGACGGTACCGACCAAAATTTTTTCGCCGCGTGACATGAAGTCAGCTAAGATCATTTCACGCTCGGCTTCGCGGATTTTTTGCAAAATCACTTGCTTCGCAGCCATCGCGCCGATTCGGCCAATCGGCACGGAAGGCACGGCTTCTTCGATGTACTCGTCAACCTCGATGTCCGGAATCTGCTCTTGCGCTTCGAAGTGCAAAATCTCCTGGTCAGGCAACTGCAAACCGGCTTCGTTTGGCACAACGTGCCAACGGCGGAAAGTTTCGTAGCTTCCGGTGTCCGGGTCCATCGCGACGCGAATATCTACATCGCCGGGGAACAGCTTTTTAGTTGCTTGCGCCAAGGCCGCTTCAACAGCGCCAAATACAACATCTAACTCAACGCTTTTTTCGCGTGAGATGGCTTCTACCAACATCAACATTTCGCGATTCATGACTTCACTCTCCTATATTTTCTGATTCATTTTCGGATGCACCTTCAGACGGGTCTGTCAGATTTGTACGTCCTTTGAAATTAACAATAGGCGCTAAACGCGCATCCCGCAATTCTTCCAACCTAAAACCCAAAGCCTGCACAGGTGCAGGCGGGCGATTTTTACTGATGCGAGCGCCAGGCTTCGCTAACGGCGCTTCACTCCAAACAATTTGCCAAACAGCTGCATCAGCTTCTTTGGCCGATGCTTCACCGTGTTCGGCGCGCTCCAGGGTGCCGCGAAACTTCTTGCGTGTTGCGTTTACTACTCCTGCAGCAGCCAAACCGATCGGCGCTTTCAGCGTGATATCAATCTCATCACCCAAAAAACGCTCAAAATCTTTGGCATGGCGCAGTGGTCGATCAATACCCGGCGAGGACACCTCAAGCCGCTTGTAATCCGCACCATCAACTTCTAAAGCAAACTGCAACTGCCGCGTGACTTTTTCGCAGTCTTCAACGTTGATCATCTTTTCGTCGGCTTTTGCCGTACCAGCAACCCACGGAAAATCAATCGTCACACGCAGCAAACCACCGGCAGAGCGTTCAATCTCCACCAGGTCATAACCAAAACCGGCCACAATTTGTTCAATCACTTGCTGCGCTGCCAACGACGTTTCCTTGTAAATTTATTTAATCAAAACTTATTCTCAAAAGCGTACAGACAAAAAAAACGGGCGTATAAAAATCGCCCGTTTGTTGCAACACGTCAATCAAGTCAAAACTTAGCTTGTCGTACTACATGAATCGTCTTTTAGAATGTTGTAAGCTGCACTCAAGCAACCAGGCAAAACCCTAAGCATCGAATTATAGCCCTAAATTACTGATTTGTCACACTTTTAGGTGCCATAAATTCAAAATTAAGCTACCCCGCCCATTGGGCTCCCCTTCAATTTGGAGGGGTGGCGCGAAGCGACGGGGTAGTTGCGCCCTAAACACCCGCATTGACCAACAAAGTCGTATAGGCATGCTGCGGTGACGCCATGATTTGCTGCACGGAGCCAGATTCCACAATCTCGCCTTCACGCATCACCAGCACCCTGTGCGCCATGGCGCGAATCACGTCCACATCGTGCGTGATCAGTAAATAGCTTAAACCGCGCTCGCGTTGCAGCCGTTGCAAAAGCTGCAAAACTTGCTTTTGAATGGTCACGTCCAAGGCACTGGTTGGTTCATCCAATACCAATAACTGCGGCTCGACAATCAATGCCCGCGCAATCGCCAAACGCTGCCGTTGTCCGCCTGAAAACTCATGTGGATAGCGATTCAGCAGCCCTGCAAATTGCGATTCAGTTAACCCGACTTCTGCCAAAGCCGCCAAAACCTTGGTTTGTCGTTGTTCTGCATTCAATTCAGGCGCATGCACCAGCAAACCCTCGCCCACCAGTTCGCCCACCGTCATACGCGGCGACAGTGACGAAAACGGGTCTTGAAACACCACTTGAACATGTTTACGCAGCGCTTTGTCATGCGTTTTACTTTGCCCCCAGTTTTGACTAGAAACCTGCAAATCGCCCGAAAACGGCAACAAACCCAGTGCCGCCAGTGCCAAAGTGGACTTGCCCGAGCCTGATTCACCAATCACGCCCAAAGTTTGACCCGGTGGAATATCAAAACTTGCGCCTTTAACGGCTACAAATTCACCTTTTTTGAACCAGCCTTTGAAGCCCGGAATCGGCGTTGGGTAGCTGACACGCAAATTGGTCGCCTGCATGGCTGAGTTTTTAGAAGATATTTCACCGACTTCAACCACATCCCGAACCGGCTTGCTGTCCATCAACTTGCGGGTATACGCGTGTTGCGGATTCGCAAAAACGGCTTCCACAGCGCCCTGCTCCACAATCTGGCCGTTTTCCATGACGATAATGCGGTCGGCAAACTTACGAACCAGGTTCAGGTCATGTGTGATCAGCAGCACGGCCATGCCGTTTTGCTTTTGCAGGTCAACCAGTAGTTCCAAAATTTGCAGCCGTAAGCTCACATCAAGCGCAGTGGTGGGCTCGTCTGCCAGCAATAGTTTGGGCTGGCATGCCAGTGCCATCGCGATCATGGCGCGCTGCCGTTGACCGCCGCTGAGTTGGTGGGGGTACGATTTTGCGCAGCGTTCAGGGTCTGCAATACCTGTTGATGCTATTAATTTTACAGCAGCATAGGCAGGTAATACACCGGCTAGTTCGGTATTTAAGGGTCTTTTTAGCTTTAAAATTTCGGTTATTTGATCCCCCACGGTGAAAAGTGGGTTCAGCGCCGTCATCGGCTCCTGAAAGATCATGGCGATGTCTTGACCGCGAATTCCGCGCAGCTGATGCTCTGGGATGTTCAGTAAATCTAAGGATTCATCAGCCGCAAAAACCGCACTGCCGCTCAACTCGGCATTCATCACCAAACGCAGCAAACTCAAAGCAGTGACGGTTTTGCCAGAACCGGATTCACCGACCAAGGCGACGCGTTCACCTGCATTTATCGAGAAGTTGATGCCGTGAACGACGGGTTTGCCGCTGAAGGATACGGTCAGGTCTTTAACGTCGAGTAAATTCCCATCCGTTCGCCCTGAGCTTGTCGAAGGGTTTGAGAAGGCTTGGACAAGCTCAGCCCGAATGGAGGAGGTAGTTTCCGCAGTCATTTATCCGCTTTCCGTGGATCGAGCGCATCCCGCAAGGCATCGCCCATAAACGTCAAGAGCAGCAGCGTCACCACCAAAACCCCAAAAGTAGACAGCGAAATCCACCACGCATCGATGCTGTTTTTGCCCTGCGCCAGCAGTTCGCCCAGCGATGGCGTGCCGGGCGGAACGCCCAAACCCAGGAAATCCAGCGAGGTTAAAGCCAAAATCGCGCCACTCATGCGAAACGGTAGAAAGGTAACGACGGGCGTCATGCTGTTGGGCAGCACATGCCGCGTGATGATGTGCCAATTGCTGACGCCCAAAGCCCGCGCGGAACGCACGTAATCCATCTGACGATTGCGCAAAAACTCGGCTCGCACGTAGTCGGACAGTCCCATCCAGCCGAATAAACTGAGCAAAATCAACAACAAAGCGAGGCTGGGCGAAAACACGGCACTAAAAATGATGAGCAAATACAGCTCAGGCATCGCGCCCCAAATTTCGATGAACCGCTGAAAAACCAAATCCATCTTGCCACCGTAAAAGCCCTGAATCGCGCCTGTAATCACACCCAAAATGACGCCAATCACCGTCAAAGCCAGCGCAAACAACACACTGACACGGAAACCGTAGATCAGCTGCGCCAACAAATCGCGCCCCTTGTCGTCTGTGCCAAACAAGTTATCGCGGGAAGGTGCGGACGGATTGGGCGATTTAGCGAAGTAATTCAGCGTTTTTGAACCGTAGCGGTTGAAAGGGTAAATCGCCCAATTGCCATCTTTAGACAATTTTTCTTGAATGAAGGGATCCAGGTAATCGGTAGGTGTTTCAAAATCGCCACCAAACAGCGTTTCGGGGTAATCTTTGACCAAAGGAAAGTAAAAGTTACTCGCAAAACTGCTTGCTTTTCCATCCTTGTAATGAACGACCAACGGTTTGTCGTTCGACAGCACTTCGGCAAACAAGCTCATCAACACCAAAATGCAAAACGCCACCAAACTGTAAAAGCCCAACCGATTTCGCCTAAACCGCTGCCAAGCACGGCGTCCGGGAGATGGAGAAACTGTCGGTGTTGGGTTAATCAAATCGTACACGCGGATCCACCCATACATAGCAAAGATCACTGATTAGCTTGGTCACCAAACCAATCAACGTGAACAAATACAGCGTACCCAGCACAACCGGGTAATCACGCCGAATCACGCTCTCGTAACTCAGCAAACCCAACCCATCAAGCGAAAACAGCGTTTCAATCAACAACGAGCCTGTGAAAAACGCACCGACAAACGCAGCCGGAAAGCCGGTGACGATAGGAATCAAAGCATTGCGAAACACGTGTTTGTACAGCACCTGCCGCTCCGACAAACCTTTGGCGCGCGCCGTGGTGACGTATTGTTTGCGGATTTCCTCTAAAAAAGCGTTTTTGGTCAACATCGTCGTCACCGCAAAACTGCCCAACACCATCGCGGTGATGGGCAAGACGATGTGCCACAAATAATCGGTGATCTTCGCACCCCAACTCAGTGTTTCCCAATTGGCCGACGTCAGCCCGCGCAGTGGAAACCACTGCAGCTGACCGCCAAATATCACCAGCAGAGCCACACCCAGTACAAAGCCTGGAATGGCGTAGCCGAACAACACAATCAAAGTCGTGACAAAGTCAAACTTTGACCCTGCTCGTACGGCCTTGGCCACACCCAAGGGTACAGAGATAAGATAGCTGATGAAAAACGTCCACAAGCCCAAACTGATGGAAACAGGGAGTTTTTCTTTGATCAAATCCCACACCGGTTTGTGCTGAAAAAAACTTCGGCCCAAGTCAAAGCTTAAGTACGATGTGATCATCAGCCAAAAGCGTTCGGGCGCGGGTTTGTCAAAGCCGTACAAGCTCTTAATCTCCGCCAGCCGTTTTTCGTCGATCCCTTTGCCGCCTCGGTAAACCGACTCGCCACTCGCACTCGTGGTCGATTTAGCCTCAGCCAAATACTGCTCGACCGGACCGCCCGGGACGAATTGAATCACCACAAACGTCAACAACAACACGCCAAAGAGTGTAGGAATCATCAACAAAAGTCGTTTAAGGATGTAGCTGAACATAACTATTTATTTGTAGCAGATTGTGCCCACCAGTTATTCAAGAGCCATGAATCGGCTTTGTAATACTTGGGCTCAACGGCTGGTTTCGCCAGTTTTCGCGGGTTGTAGGCCAAATTATGCTGCCCGCTGTACCACTGCGGCACCATGGTGTGGCTGTGGGCGATGACACGCTCGAAGGCACGGCAAGCGGGAATCAACGCCGCTTTGGTTTGCGAGGTCACCATGCTGTCAATCAAAGCATCAACGGCTTTACTTTTCAAACCTGCATAATTGCCCGAGTCTTCAATGTCAGCGGCTTTGGAGCTAAACATGTCAGCATATTCCGCCCCAGGGTTGTTGGTACCGCCAAAGGCCAGGCTGACCATGTCAAAGTCAAATTTTTGCAAGCGCTGCTGGTACAAGGCAAAGTCAACGGCACGTAATTTCAAGGTGATGCCCAGTTTGGCTAAATTGCGCTGCCATGACGCCAGCGTGGCACTTTTCGATTCTTGGCTGTCCAAATACTCAATCTCCAGCGCCTCGCCTTTGGCATTTTTCAACACGCCGCCCTGCACGGTCCAGCCGGCTTGCGCCAATAAATCGCGCGCTTTCACCAAATTAACACGCAAATTGTCTTTGCCGTCAGCATTAGGTTGTATCGCCATAGCTCCAAACACGGCGCTTGGAATTTGCTGACGCAGCGGCTCAAGCAAAGCAACTTCTTCAGCGCTAGGCAATCCTGAAGCGGCGCAGTCCGTGTTGCCAAACAAACCATTCACAGGTTTGTAAATACCGTAAAACAGCAAACGACTCATCCAATTAAAGTCATGCGCCAAAGCTATCGCTTGCCGTACCCGCACATCTTGAAATTTAGGCAAACGTGTGTTGAACACATAGCTTTGAAAACCGGTGGGCAAGCTGTGTTTGAAGACGCCTTTGGTTAAATCACCATTGTCAAAGCGCTTGCCGGTGGCACGGCGTGACCAGTCACCGGCGGAATAAAACTGCATGAAGTCAAACTCGCCCGCTTTGAGCCCTTCTAACCGCGCCACATTGTCTTTGTAGATTTTGATGGTGATGCGCTCAAAGTTGCCGCTACCGACGTTAACATTTATAGTTTCATTGGGTGCGTCGCCCCAGTATTTGGGGTCGCGCACATAGGTGATGTCTTTGCCATAATTTACCGGGCCAATTTTGTAACGGCCACTGCCAATGGGCATATCCGTCACCACTTTGTCGAAGGTTTTGCCCTTGCCCCACTCGCGGCTGAATATCGGCAAACCGCCCACGGTTAAAGGCAGCTCTCTGTTTTTGCGCTTGAAATAAAATTTCACGACCAACGGGCTGATGACTTCAGCACGTTCAACATCTTCAAGCAAGGCGCGGTAACCGGGCTGCACGTATTTGCTGGTCAAGGTGTCAAAGGTGTATTTGACATCGTCTGCCAGCACCGGTTTGCCGTCGTGAAAGCGTGCATTTGGGCGCAATCTAAATGTGGCACTCAACCCATCCACCGGCACGTCAACGTCTTCTGCCAACAAGCCATAAGCTGTACCCAATTCATCCGCTGAGCCGACCAGCAAACTTTCAAACAGCAAATCGCTCAAATACGCTGGCGATGTGCCTTTGATGTTGAAGGGGTTGTATTTGTCAAAGGTGGAAACACGCAAATTGCTCACCGCCACCAGCTCGCCGCCTTTGGGCGCTTTGGGGTTCACGTAGTCAAAATGTGCAAATCCTGCCGGATATTTGATATCACCCCATAAGGAATAAGCATGCGCGGCCCAAACCGGCGCAGCAAAAAAACTGCTCAGAAGCACCAAAATCCACCATAAAGCTGATTGTTTTAACGCGTGAACCACCAAACACCCTTGCTGTTTTTGTTGATTTCGTGATTGCTGGTGGTTGTCTCGCCGCTGTCTTCAGCCAGATACGACACTTTGATTTGCAGAGCGTCACCCGCTTTCGTGTTCGCAACATTCAACACCACGCTAGAGACGGTTAAGCAACTGTTTTTGCTGTGCGCTTTGGTACTGTGCATGGGTGGCACAAAAAACTTGAACGACACGTTTGGTGCAGCTATGTTTTGCAAAACCATGCTGCCGCCATCGTTGTATTGCTTGATGCAGCTCAACCGCTCAATAAATGCGCGCATTTTAGGAGTGGCTTGATTCGCATTGACAAAGATTTTAGTGTCTGCACTGGCGTCTTTCAAGACTTGTGCAATGCGCGCTTGCTGCGCAGGGGTGATTTTTGCCAACAGCGACTGCGCCTGCGAAGGGGCAGGCTTGTCAATAATGACTTCGTTTTTGTCAAGGGCAGCTTCTTGGTTCACCGCTGATGGCGGCGCAACTGGCGGCGTGGCGACAACCATAGGCACTCTGGCTTGCATGTTATTCGTGGGCACGGCACATCCGAATAGCTGAGTCGACAAAATCGACGCGACGCTGAGTTTTAGGAGAAATTGGTTTTTCACGATTGAATCGTAGCATTTTCAGCGACAATTCTGTTTAGCCAAGCAGATTACTTTTCAATTTATAACAAAAGCGAGTTCACTATGGGATTTTTAACGGGTAAAAAACTACTCATCACCGGTGTGTTGAGCAACCGCTCCATCGCCTATGGCATCGCCAAAGCCTGCCACCGCGAAGGTGCCGAGCTGGCTTTCAGCTACGTGGGCGAGCGTTTCAAAGACCGCATCACCGGCTTTGCCGCCGAATTTGATTCCAAGCTGATTTTTGACTGCGACGTCGGCAGCGACGACGCCATCGCCCATCTCGCGGCTGACCTGTCCGCCATCTGGCCGCAGTTTGACGGCTTTGTTCACAGCATCGGTTTTGCCCCTAAAGAAGCGCTAGAAGGCAACTTTTTGGACGGCCTGACCCGTGAAAACTACCGTATCGCCCACGACATCAGCGCCTACAGCTTCCCCGCCATGGCCAAAGCCTTGTTGCCGCATTTGCGCGACAAGGCATCCGTGTTGACGCTGTCCTACCTGGGCGCAGACCGTGCGGTGCCCAACTACAACACCATGGGTTTGGCCAAAGCGTCGCTGGAAGCGTCGGTGCGCTACTTGGCAGAAGCCATTGGCCGGCTACCAGATGGACGGGGCATGCGTGCCAACGGCATCAGCGCCGGCCCGATCAAAACATTGGCTGCCAGCGGCATCAAAGACTTTGGCAAGCTGCTGGGTA
>JAYWCQ010000281.1:0-3955 GCA_043780435.1 Polaromonas sp. | reverse complement strand
TCTGGCTGCTCAATGTTCGCCAGCAACTCAATCTTTTCGCCATCCATGGTCACCGCTGGCGTGTTACGCAGCCGCGCCAAGCGGCCACGTTCAAGTTCGCCTTGGCGCTGTTTGAAGCCGTATTCAGCCAAAATAATCGGGCTGGGGTCGACGATGACGACACCGGCATCGCCATCAATGATCACCCAGTCGTCTTGCCGCATCAAGGTGCTGGCGGCGCGCGCCCCCACCACGGCGGGGATGTTCATGCTGCGCGCCACAATCGCTGTGTGCGAGGTTTTACCGCCCACATCGGTCACGAAGCCGGCAAATACGCTTTGTTTGAATTGCATCATGTCGGCAGGCGACAGGTCATGGGCCACCAAAATCAACGGCACATCGATGGTGTCGTCGAGCAGCAAATCTTGCTGTCCATTGCGCTGCTTGCTTTCGCGTTTTGTGCGCTTTGCACTGTCCGCAATCGGTGACACAACGCCTTGCATGTGGCGCAAAATACGCTCAACGACTTGCTCCAAATCCGCTTTGCGTTCACGCAGGTAAGCGTCTTCCATGTCATCAAACTGCCGCGATATGAGCTCAAGTTGCGTCGTCAGCGCCCACTCCGCGTTGTAGAGCCTGTCGGTGATCCAGTGGTTCACGCCGTCTGACAACATCTCGTCTTGCAGCAGCATGAGGTGCACATCCAGCATGGCCGCCAATTCGTGCGGCGCTTCTTTGCGCGACATTTGCGACACGCTGTGTTGCAGCCGCCCCAGTTCGTCAATCACCGCGTCACGGCCTGCACCCATACGCGCAATCTCTGCTTCAACATCGCTTGCTTCGATGAAATAATGCGCCACATCAATCCGGCTGGAGGCGATTAAAACCGCACGACCAATGGCGATGCCTTGGGCGACGGCTAAGCCCCTTACGGAAAAAGTCATAGTGAACTTACCCCCACGTTTGCCACTGCGTGTGCGGCACTGCCCCCCAAGGGGGCTTTCGTCACTTGGGGCGTCCCTGCGTTCCTCACTCGCCTTCTCCAAACTTGTCGGCAATCAGCGCCAAAATCGCCGTGCTCGCCTCCGCTTCTTGCGCGCCATCGGTTTCAAGTTCAACGGTTGAGCCCAGGCCGGCTGCCAACATCATCACGCCCATGATGCTTTTGGCGTTGATGCGGCGTTCGCCCTTGGTGAGCCACACGTCGCACGGGAAACTCCCCGCCAATTTGGTCAATTTTGCGGATGCGCGGGCGTGCAAGCCCAGTTTATTGCTGATGGTCGTGCTTGTTTTTATCATAAGTTTTAAGCTTCTGGTTCTGTGGTGCGGTCACGGCAACGGGCATCACGCCTTGGATGCCGCCGGCTGATGCGCGCGATACCAGCAGGTCTAAAGTTTCGTGCCGATACGTCATCGCGCGCATCAGCATGGGCAAATTAACACCGGCAATGAGTTTGCGGTTCACGCCGTCCATCAGTTTCATCGCCACATTGCAGGGTGTAGCACCAAAAATGTCGGTCAACATCAAGGTGCTGCTGTTGCCGGTGGCTTTGACCAATTGTTCCAGCATGATGTTGGCACTGGCTTGGCTTTCATCAGCCGGCAAGTTAGGCTGCACATCAAAGGCTACGATGTGCGCATGCGCCTCTGGAAACACATGCAGCGCGCAGGCACGCAGGGCACTGGCCAGCGGCACATGGGCAATGATGAAGATGCTGTTCATGATGCCTAATTATGCAGTTTGTCTGCACTCTGTACGGGTCGGGTAAACACAAAATACGCGTACGACAGCATATTGCACAGCAAAAAGACCCCGAAAGCACCCTGAAAAGCCGCCACCTCGGACCAGCCCAGCGCTTTGAAACCATCAATCATCAGCCCAATGCCCCACTGAACGACAAAAACGCCCGCAAAAATCACCAAGTTGTAGGCCGACAACGCACGGCCTGCCAATTCCGCTGGAAAAGCCATGGCGATCGCGGGCTGTGACAGGGCAATAAACGTGCAGCTGACGCAGTACAAAGCCCACAGCGCCCAAACATACTTGTTCAAAACACCCAAAAGAGCATCAAACCCCGTTTTACCCGCTAAAATAGTGTCATTTATGACTATAGCCGGCGTATTATAAGCCTGCACTGCTATTATAATTATAGCTAATATCGCAAAACTAATGGGTAAACCCTGCAGCATCAACTTGTCGGAGCTGATTTTGTTGCGGAACAACCACGGGTTGATGCTGCCCCACAGCCAAAAAGCGATAAGCATGGCCACGTTGATGTAAAACAAACCCTGCGCCGCCTCCCGTGCGCTGTAGCCAGCGATCTTGATCATCCACGGTGAGACCCACAGCGTTTGTACCGCGACCAAGCCGCCATACAGGAAAAAAGCCAAAGGAATCAAACTGCGAATATATTGATTTGACCAGACTTGAGCATAGCTGTTGTCGACCGTTTTACCCGATGCGCCCAGAGTCGCCTCAAGTTTCCAAGCTGGAACGATCACCATAATCGCCAAAATTGCTATGAATAGCATAGCTCCCAAGGCAACAAATATGCCGCGCCATCCCCACATTGGCATCAACCACTGGACTGGCAAGGTGGAAGCCACCATGCCCAACGAGCCCGACATCAGCATCCATGAATTCGCCCGAATTTGGCTATTGGGCGCGAGCCAACGGCGGTAACCGGTCAGCGGCGCCATCAAACAAGCGCTGACACCAGCGCCGCAAAACACGCGGGCGAGGAGCAAACCTGAAAAACTGGTCGCCTTGGCAAACGCCAAGCAACCTAGGACAGCGACGCTGAGAAAACAAATAATCACCTTTTTAGGACCAAATCGGTCCAGCCATTTGCCTAATGGCAGTTGCATCACAGCAAACCCCAAGAAATAGCCACCCGACAGCAGCCCCAAATCACGCGCTTGCAGGCTCAATTCAACCGTCAGAGCCGGTGAAATCGTCGCCGTGATGGCGCGTATCAAGGACGACATGAAATACGAGAAAGCAAACGCCAAAAATACCAAAATAGCTTGGTTGGTAGGCAAAAGTGCCCCGTTTGTGTGTTTTTTCTTGGTTATCGAAGCAAGTATCGTGTCGGCTGTCATTGCAATTGTAAACTTTCAAAAAATGTGGTGATCGCTTCGTTGTTGGGCTGTTTGCCATACACAGCGGCTTGGTACAGCGTTAAACCGGTGCTGCTTTGCTTGGCAAACCAGAGCATATGCGCCTGCGTTGCCGCGCCTGTGAGTGTGACACGTGAAGCTATTGGCCACGCACCTGCGCCAGCAACGGTGGCGGCCATGCTTGGCACAGAGTTGGTTTTCACATTGGCTGCTGCCGCTGCTTGCCATGCCGCCAACACTTTGGGCGCGTCCAGCGGGTTGGTCAATGGCATGCGTGACAAGGTAAAAGTTGTCTCATTTGCCACACAGCCCATCATGCTGAGATCAATCTGAATACCGCCAAGCTGTTGTTTTCGCGTCGCCGTGTCGGGTTTGCAGGGCAATACGGCTTTCAAGGTGCTGCCATCGGTTGATTCAAAGCGCACCTCGCGCCAATTCAGTGCCGGTGTGCAGGCTGAAATGAGCGACAAATAGGCGCAAAAGAAGGCGAAGAAGGCAAATCTTTGAGTCGATGGCATAAGCTCATTATCTGTTTACCTACGCCAAATCTGCTGTTTTGCTGAAATTCCCCCCAAGTTCTGCGTTTCTTTATATAATGGAAGGCTTCGCAGCGCTTTTGTGGCTCCGCGACGAAGGCGTCGATTTGATTCATCAGACCGACGTAACCCTACCTAAGAGGCTCTCATAAGAAGAGCACCGACCGTAGAAAAGAGCCCGAATCGTAGCGGTCTTCATTGGGAAGATCGCGCAAACCATTCTTTTAAAGAGAAAACTCATGACATCAACTTTCAGCGCAAAACCCGCTGACGTAGTGCACGAGTGGTTTGTGATTGACGCGACCGACAAGGTCCTCGGA
>JAYWCQ010000280.1:0-7593 GCA_043780435.1 Polaromonas sp. | reverse complement strand
CTCAATCGCCTGTTCGGCGCCCCACCGACGCTGGTCGCGGCGGCCGAGGCCGTCGCCGATGCGCCTTCGCGCTACAAGCTCGTCGGCGTCATGGCGCCGCGCTCGAAGGACGCGCAGTCGGTCGCGGGCAGCGGTCTGGCGCTGATTGCCGTCGACGGCAAGCCGCCCAAGGCGTTCACCGTCGGTGCGCCGCTCGACAGCGGCTTGGTGCTGCAGTCGGTCGGTCTGCGGACCGCGTCGATCGGTCCGGCGCAGGGCGCGCGCAGCATGCTGCTCGAGCTTCCCGCCTTGGCGCCGCCGGCCACCGGCGTCCTGCCGTCGAGCGGCGGGGTGACGTCGCAGCCGTCCTACCCAGGAATGGTCATGCCGCCGCCCATCGCCGGGCTGCCGCAACAGGGATTGCCGGTGCCCTCCCAAGGCGGGGCGACGATGCGGGCGCCACCGGGGACGCCCATGCAGGTGACTCCCTCGACGATGCAGGCGCCGCCGCCGTCGAACCAGATCTCGCAGCCGCCCGGACTGTCGCCCTCGGCGACGATGAACTCCAACGACAGCACGCGCTCGCAGTAGCGGCACCGTTGGCCGGCGCTCTCGTCGTCAGCCGAGGAAGAGCCGATACGCCGGATTGGCGGTCTCGTCGGCACAGGGGTAGGCCAGGCTGTCGACGAACTCGCGAAAGCGTTGCTCGTCGGCCGGCGGCACCTGCATCCCGACCAGGATGCGGCCGTAGTCGGCGCCCTGGTTTCGGTAGTGGAACAGGCTGATGTTCCAGCCCGGGCGCATGGCGCTGAGGAACTTCATCAATGCACCTGGCCGCTCGGGGAACTCAAAGCGCAGCAGGCGCTCGTCTTTCGCCAGTGCACTGTGGCCACCGACCATGTGGCGGATGTGGTCGCGCGCCAGGTCGTCATGCGTCAAATCCAGTGCTTTGAAGCCGTTTTTGGTCAAGGTTTGGGCGACTTTGACGCTCTCGCCCTTCACCGTGGTCGTTAAACCCACAAACACATGCGCTTTGTGGGCGTCGCTGATGCGGTAGGTGAATTCGGTGATATTGCGTTGGGAAGGGGTTATTTGAATGCCATTTTTGGCTGTAGTGAGCGTATTTATTGTCTTAGCCGCTATTTTTTTAGTAGTAAATTCACCACCTGCCGGCAGGGTACCGAGCAGTTCACAAAAGCGCTTGAAGCTGCCGCGCTCTTCGGGAATGGTCACCGCAAACAGCGCCTCGCGTTCTTCGCCGACTTCGGCACGCTCGGCGACGAAGCGCAGGCGGTCGAAATTCATGTTGGCGCCGCACACAATCGCCGCAAAGATTTTGCCTTTTGATTTGTGTTTTGCCACGTACTGCTTGATCGCCGCTACAGCCAATGCGCCAGCAGGCTCGACGATGCTGCGGGTGTCGGTAAAAATGTCTTTGATGGCGGCGCACACGGCGTCGGTGTTGACTTCGACGTAATCGTCCACCAACCCGGAGTTGACCACGCGGAAAGTCTCTTCCCCCACCAGTTTCACCGCCGTACCGTCTGAAAACAAACCGACATCGGGCAGGGTGACGCGCTGGTTGGCTTTGACGGACTGGATCATCGCGTTCGAGTCATTCATCTGCACGCCGATGACCTTGATCGCCGGGTTCACCGCTTTGATGTAGTTGGAAACACCCGAAATCAGCCCGCCGCCGCCTATGGCGACGAAAACCGCGTCTAGGTCACCCAGTTTCAGGCTTTGCATCTGGTTCAGCATCTCCATCGCCACCGTGCCTTGGCCGGCTATCACATCCGCGTCGTCAAAAGGGTGTACGAAACTCAAGCCCAGTTTTTTCTCAAGTTGCACGGCATGGCTGTACGCATCAGAATAACTTTCGCCAAACAGCACGACTTCTCCGCCAAAGCTTTTGACCGCATCAATTTTGAGTTGCGGCGTGGTGATGGGCATGACGATGACCGCGCGAACGCCCATTTTGGAGGCGGAGAGTGCCACGCCTTGCGCATGGTTGCCGGCCGAGGCGCAGAGCACGCCTTTTTTCAGCTGCGCCGGCGACAAGTGCGCCATTTTGTTGTACGCGCCGCGCAGTTTGAAGCTGTGCACTTCTTGCTGGTCTTCGCGCTTGAGCAGCACGGTGTTGTCCAGGCGTTGGCTCAGGTTTTTGGCGATTTGCAGGGGGGTCACAATCGCGACGTCATAAACGCGGGCGTTGAGGGTTTTTTTCAGGTAATCTTGCGGGCTTAGTGCCGTGGAAGGTGCGGAGGAATGTGTCTTGCTCATGCTGCAATGATAAACGGAGCAAAATAGTGAGCAAAAAAAAAGCCCCGAGTAGCAAAGTTCATTGCAACTTGGGGCTTAATCCATCTTTTCAGAGGATGGAGGAGACAATCGATGCAATCAATAAAATGAAAATTCGTTTTATTGCTAGCTTGGTGTCAAGTTTACAGAAAAAAGCGCATTTTGTACCAAATAACTTAGAGTAAACCCTCGAATTTATGTGTCTTTATGCGACAAATTGCCGATAAATCACAATTTGGTGATTTTTAATAACGAATTTTAAAATTCTTAAAGGGAAAACAGCATGGAATGCACCGTTAGTTGGACCGGAAACACCGGCGCGCGCTCAGGCATGGGTTTTGTGGCTGAAACTGGCAGTGGCCATATCCTCAATATGGATGGTGCGCCAGACGCCGTTAAACCCGAAAATGGCGGCCAAAACCTGGCGGCCAGGCCTATGGAGCTGCTGCTTGCCGGAACGGGCGGCTGCACCGCCTACGACGTGGTGCTGATTTTGAAGCGCGGCCGGCTCGATGTGCGTGGCTGCAGCGTGAAAATCTCCTCTGAGCGGGCAGAGACTGACCCCAAAGTGTTCACCAAAATCAACATGCATTTCACGGTGACGGGCAAAGCCATTCCGGCCAATGCGATAGAGCGCGCCATCAAAATGAGCCACGACAAGTATTGCTCTGCCAGCATCATGCTGGGTAAAACGGCGGAGATCACTACGAGTTTTGAACAAATAGAGGCTTGAGGGATGAATTTATAAGCTCAAATATGGCTCTAGACGTTGTATTCATTGCCTAAGCTGCTATTGTAAATATAGCAAATTCGTCATTCCCGCGTAGGCGGGAATCCACGGTAAAGGGCATAGATTCCCGCCTACGTGGGAATGACGGCGTAGCGAGCTGCTCCTTAAAACCGATGCGCCGTCTTCGTCATCACTTTGGCCGCCGCTGCCATCAGCGCTTTCACGGGCGCTGGTAAATCCATAGCGCCCAATTCACGTGCCTCCTGCCCATGGCGGGCTTCATCTGCCTGCATCTCGGCCACGATGGCGCGCGAGGCGTGGTCCCCCGCCGGCAGTAAGCCAAGGTGGCTGTGCAAATGGGCTTCGACTTGCGCTTCTGTCTCAGCCACAAAGCCAAAGCTCACCGCATCGCCCAGCTTGCCCGCGATCAAGCCCAGGCCAAACGCGCCGGCGTACCACAGCGGGTTGAGCAGGCTGGGGCGGGCGCCTAATTCGTCTAAACGGGTTTGCGTCCAAGCCAAGTGGTCAGTTTCTTCTTTGGCGGCGGCTAAAAAATGTGCTTTCGTTGTCGCATTGTTGGTCGCCAAGGCGCCCGCTGTGTAGAGCGCTTGGGCGCAGACCTCGCCCACATGGTTAACCCGCATCAAAGCGCCGGCATGCGTTTTTTCTGCAGCCGTCAAGGCGACAGGGTGTTCGTCCAAGACCGTAGGCTGCGGGCAAGGGCGCGATGCGCGTGGCTGGGCAAACAAGGTGCGCATTGCGGAATCAATCACAGGAATCAAGTCGTTCATAGACGGCATGTTACCGCTAAGCTGGATAATTGTGGCAAGCGAACAACGGTTTTTGTGAAAAATACCACTTTTTCTAGCAAATGCTTTGCGCTGCGGTCGTAGCTCTGGTTCAATAGCATCAGCTTCCCGAAAGGAGGTTGGCCCGGGCTTCTAACGGCGTGACGAATGTCACACAACAGACCGGAGCCCATTGTTTAACCTTGGAGAATTTTTAAATGAAAAAAACCCTATTGGCACTCGCAGTAGTTGCCGCTTCTGGCGCAGCATTCGCACAAACCGCAACTTTGAGCGGAAATTTCACATACGGCTACCAAGCAGATAAAATTGCTGGCGCTACTAAAGCCGGTCTGACTACAGATACAGCAGCTATCGCATTGGTTGCTACTGAAGACCTCGGCGGCGGCTTGAAAGCTACTGCTAAAGTGTCACTCGCAAACATGATGCGTGACGGCGCTGGTACAGGCGAAGACGCTTTTGTGTCATTGTCTGGCGGCTTCGGTACCGTGTCTATGGGCGCAGTTGAGACTGACGACGGCTTGGCACGTGCACGCCCAGGTCCACAATGGGGCTTGGACGGTAAAGTTCACAGCGCTAACTCAAATATCGACTACGTGTCATACACATCACCACAATTGGCTCCTGGCTTGACAGCTGGTGTGTCATATGTTGACCGTGGTACAACAACTGGTGCTGGCTTTGGTGGTACAACTGGCCCAGCTTTGGCTCAGCCATCACTCACTGGTAACGTGACATACGGCGCAGGCCCTATCTCTGCACGTTTTGACGTGACTTCATGGACTCGCCAAGGTGCTGCTGACGTGACTTCAAACACATCTAAGAACCGTTTCCGCGTTTCTGGTAACTACAACCTCGGCATGGCTAAAGTTGGCTTGGGCTACTCTTCTTTGAAGCGTACAACTGGTACGACTGCTAAAGAATTGGTTGCTACTGTTGCTGCTTCATTCGGCGCTACAGATCTGGGCTTGACATACGAAACATTTAACAACGCTGGCGTGAAAACAACAGGCTTCTCTTTGGGCGCTCAGTATAATTTGAGCAAGCGTACAGCAGTTGTTGCTGGTTTGCGTCAGTGGAAGAAAGACGGCGCAGCTTCAACAGACAGCAGCACTCACTTGATGGTTTCTCATAGCTTCTAAATTCAACACTAGCGTAAGCTAGTTGAGAATTAAAAGTTAAAAACCCTGTTGCATTTCGGTGCAGCGGGGTTTTGCGTTTTAGAGAAGCTATTGAGTATGCCTAGCTTAATAATGATTAAAAGACGGACACAAAAATGTGGATTAAACATGCTTTGAGGTGGTTAGCCATTTCCTTCGCTGTCGCTGGCTTGATGAGCTTGCTTGCCTGTAGTCATGTCGCCAAGCAAGAAGTTAAAGAAACACATGCTGTTGAAAAAAGTTTTTTTGCAGGATGGCGTCATTTCACACTTCCCGGCAAAACCGCAACGGTTTACGATTTTGCTCGAAAAGACGGACGAGATATGCTAACAGCCAAGGCAGGTGTCTCTGCCAGCATGATGCGTCGCGATGTGAACATTGCAGCAACCAAGCTTGATACCATCAATTTTTCATGGCAAATCCCTGAATTGATTGCAGGCGCTGACCTCGCAGAGCGTGATCTCGACGACTCCCCCGTTCGCATCGTGTTGACTTTTGAAGGCGACAAATCCAAATTTTCTGCAAAAAACGCCATGTTGTCTGAATTGGCGCAAGTGATGACAGGTGAGCCCATGCCCTACGCCACCTTGATGTACGTGTGGTGCAACAAGCGTCAAGCAGGTAGTGTGGTGATTAACCCGAGAACGGACAGAATCCGCAGTGTGGTGGTGGAGTCGGGGTCTAAAAACCTGCGTCAATGGCTAGATTACCAACGCAATATTCACGCAGATTTTGAAAAGGCGTTTGGCGAAGTACCCGGAAATTTAATCAGCGTAGGCATCATGACTGACAGCGACAACACCAAAACGCACATTGCCGCAGCCTATGGCGAGGTGTTTTTTAGCGGAAAATAAAGCGGTTCAAGCGTAGCGTTTGCTGCGCAAGTTGTTTTTCATGCCTTGCAACATGGGCTGAAGTTTTGAGCCGCCAATGCGCAACGCAACGCAGGTCGCCAAAATGTCGATGATCATCAAATGCATCAAACGCGACACCATGGGGCTGTACTTGTCAAAACCCTCTGGATGGTCTGCAGCTAAGTGAATATTCCCTGCAGAGGCCAGGGGCGAGCCGCTGGTGGTGATCACAATCGTGGTGACACCATTTTTGCGCGCAATGTCGCATGCGTCCATCAAATCGCGTGTCCTACCAGAGTTGGAAATAATCACGACGCAATCACCGGCACCCAGCATGGACGCGCTCATGACTTGCATGTGGCCGTCGCTGTAGGCGATGGTGTTCAAGCCAAGCCTGAAAAATTTATGCTGTGCGTCTTGCGCCACGATGCCCGAGTTGCCTGCACCATAAAACTCAATACGCCGACCTGTTGCATGTGTTTCCGCCAAGGTGACGACGGCTTTTTCTATGGCACCTGTGATCGCATCGTTGCGGTATTTCAAAAAGGCGGCAACGGTGTTGTCGATGACTTTCACCATCACGTCGCCCGTTTTGTCGTCGGCATCCACGCTGCGGTGAATGAAGGGCACACCTTCGTTCACGCTGCCGGCGAGTTTTAGTTTGAAATCCGACAAGCCGTCATAACCCATGCTGCGGCAAAACCGAACGACGGTGGGCTTGCTCACATGGGCGCGATCCGCCAGTACGCTGATGGGCAGGTTGGCAAACGCCCGTGGGTCGTTCAACACGAGCTTGCCGACGCGCTGCTCAGCCGGCGCGAGCGAGGGTAGGGAGGCTTTGACGCGGTCTAACATAGCAATCGCAGCGCAGGGCCGCCCCAAGCAAGATTAGCCCCCTCGGGGGGCAGCGCAGTACACGCAGTGACAAGCGTGGGGGTCAACATTCTTCTGCCCAACAATAGTTGTCTTTTGCAATCATGGCGCTAGAAGCACTTGGCCCCCAGCTACCAGCGGTGTAGAGCCTAGGACCCTGGGTGTCAGTCTTCCAAGCGTCCAAAATCGGTTCCACCCACCGCCAAGCGCATTCTTGCTCGTCGCTACGCACAAACAAATTCAAACGACCCGCCAACACATCAAGCAGCAATCGCTCATACGCACCTACACGCTCATTGCCAAAGCGCTTGTCAAAATCTAAGTCTAATTGCACGGGAACCATGGCTTGTGTATTTTTGCCTGCAGTCGTGCGTTGGTTCGCGCCTTGCGAGAACAAATGCAGTTCTAAGCCATCTTTGGGCTGCAAATTAATCACCAAGCGGTTCGCTGCGCCTACCGGTGATTGGTAAATCGCATGCGGTGCTTCTCTGAAATTGATCACGATAGAGGCATCGCGAGCGCCTAAACGCTTGCCAGTGCGGATGTAAAACGGCACGCCGGCCCAGCGCCAGTTGGCAATCTCACAACGCAATGCGACGAAAGTTTCCGTCTGGCTATCTGGGCTAACACCACTTTCTTGCTTGTAGCCGAGCACGGATTTTCCATCAATCGTACCCGCGCTGTATTGCCCGCGAATCACGTGCTGGCGCAAGGTTTCAGGGGTCCAGGGTTTCAGTGAACGCAGCACTTTGAGTTTTTCATCGCGAATCGCATCGGCGTGTGCGTTGATGGGTGGCTCCATGCCAATCGCGCACAGCAGTTGCAGCGCATGGTTTTGCACCATGTCACGCAATGCGCCGGTGTTTTCGTAAAACGCACCGCGTGATTCG
>JAYWCQ010000279.1:0-27723 GCA_043780435.1 Polaromonas sp. | reverse complement strand
TGGCAAAAGCCAGCATGAGGTTAAAAAGCTGATTGCTGGTCCGTCGGTGTTTGTGTGCGACGAGTGCATTGAGCTGTGCAACGAGATTATTCGCGACGAGTTGCCCGTGATTGCGGCAGACGAAGCACGCAAAGCGCGCGGCGATTTGCCGACACCGGCTGAAATCAAAGCCAATTTAGACAATTATGTGATCGGTCAGGACGTTGCCAAGCGCACACTGGCTGTGGCGGTGTACAACCATTACAAACGTTTACAGCACAAAGACAAGTCGAAAAAAGACGATGTGGAGCTGGCAAAAAGCAATATTTTGCTGATTGGCCCAACGGGTTCTGGCAAAACGTTTTTGGCGCAAACGCTGGCACGTATGTTGGATGTGCCGTTTGTGATGGCGGATGCAACCACGCTGACCGAAGCGGGCTACGTGGGTGAAGACGTTGAAAACATCGTTTCCAAGCTGCTGCAAAGCTGCAACTACGAAGTTGAGCGGGCGCAGCGTGGAATTGTGTACATCGACGAAATCGACAAAATTTCACGCAAGTCAGACAACCCATCCATCACGCGAGACGTGTCGGGCGAGGGCGTGCAACAAGCCTTACTCAAGCTGATTGAAGGCACGATGGCCAGCATCCCACCGCAAGGTGGGCGCAAGCATCCGAACCAAGACTTTTTGCAAATCGACACCACCAATATTTTGTTCATTTGCGGTGGCGCATTTTCTGGCTTGGAGAAAGTCATTGAAAATCGCACAGAAGCATCAGGCATTGGTTTTGGTGCATTGGTTAAAAGCAAAGCCCAACGCAGCCTTACCGATGTGTTCAACGAGGTGGAGCCAGAAGATTTGATCAAGTTCGGCATCATCCCCGAGTTGATTGGTCGTATGCCTGTTATTGCCACTTTGGCAGAGCTGACGGAGGATGCGTTGATGCAAATCTTGACTGAACCTAAAAACGCTTTGGTTAAGCAATACAGCAAGTTGCTCGGCATGGAAGGTGTGGAATTAGAAATTCGCCCATCTGCACTGAAGGCGATTGCGCAAAAAGCTCTAAAACGCAAAACTGGTGCACGCGGCTTGCGTTCCATCTTGGAATTAGCATTGATCGACACCATGTACGAGCTACCGAACCAAACCAATGTTGTAAAAGTGGTGATTGATGAGTCAACCATCATTGAGAACAAGCCGCCTTTGATGGTTTACCGTGATGTTGCTAAAAAAGCCTGAATTACTTGAGGGATATTGATGTCCGCACCTATTGCACTACCTGCTGAGCCTTTAGATTTGCCCTTGCTGCCACTGCGTGATGTAGTGGTGTTTCCGCACATGGTTATTCCACTCTTTGTGGGGCGCCCAAAAAGTATCAAAGCCCTAGAGCTTGCCATGGCAGCTGAGCGTCGCATCATGCTGGTGGCGCAAAAAACGGCAGCTAAAGACGAACCTGCCGTCACTGACATGTTTGATGTTGGCTGCGTCTCTACGATTTTGCAAATGTTGAAGTTACCAGACGGCACGGTGAAGGTCTTGGTTGAAGGCCAGCAGCGTGCAAAGGTGAACCGAGTCGACGATGCTGAAACGCATTTCACTGCCAATGTGACACCCATAGAAACACAAGACGTCAAGCTGACAGCCAAGGGTGAGAAAACACCTGAAATCGAAGCCTTGCGCCGCGTGGTGATGCAGCAGTTTGATCAGTACGTCAAACTGAACAAAAAAATCCCACCTGAAATTTTGAGTTCAATCTCCAGCATTGACGACCCAGGTCGTTTGGCGGATACGATTGCTGCGCATTTGCCTTTGAAGCTGGAAAACAAACAAGTCATTCTTGATTTGTCTGACATCAAAGCGCGCTTGGAAAGTCTGTTCGAGCAAATCGAGCGTGAAGTCGACATTTTGAATGTGGACAAAAAGATCCGTGGCCGCGTCAAACGCCAGATGGAGAAAAATCAACGCGATTTTTACTTGAACGAACAGGTCAAAGCGATTCAAAAAGAATTGGGTGACGGTGAAGAAGGTGCTGACCTTGATGATCTAGGCAAGAAAATCAAAAACGCCAAAATGAGCAAGGAAGCTTTGAAGAAAGCCGAAGCCGAGCTCAAAAAGCTCAAGTTGATGTCGCCCATGTCTGCCGAAGCGACTGTGGTGCGAAATTACATCGATGTGTTGATTGGTTTGCCATGGGCGAAGAAAACCAAAATCAAGCATGATTTGCCCGAAGCAGAAAAGGTATTGAACGCAGACCATTATGGCTTAGACAAAGTCAAAGATCGTATTTTGGAATATCTCGCGGTGCAACAGCGCGTTGATAAAGTCAAAGCACCGATTCTTTGTTTGGTCGGCCCGCCGGGCGTTGGTAAAACGTCTTTAGGTCAATCGATTGCTAAAGCCACTGGTCGCAAATTCGTACGCATGGCCTTGGGTGGCATGCGTGACGAGGCAGAAATTCGCGGCCACAGACGAACCTACATTGGCGCTTTGCCGGGTAAAGTACTTTCAAATTTGAGTAAAGTCGGCACACGCAACCCGCTGTTCTTGCTGGATGAAATTGATAAGCTGGGTACAGAATACCGTGGCGACCCGTCAAGTGCATTGCTTGAGGTGCTGGATCCTGAGCAGAATCATACGTTTGCTGACCATTACGTTGAAGTTGATTTTGATTTGAGTGACGTGATGTTCGTTGCTACTTCAAACTCCATGAATATTCCTTCGGCTTTGTTAGACCGTATGGAAGTGATTCGTTTGGCGGGTTACACCGAAGACGAAAAAACCAATATTGCCATCACGTATTTGTTGCCTAAACAAATGTCAAACAATGGCGTGAAGGCCAGCGAATTGAAAATTCCGTACGAAACAGTGCGTGATATTGTTCGTTACTACACGCGTGAAGCGGGCGTTCGTTCGCTTGAACGCGAGTTGTCAAAAATTTGTCGCAAAGTCGTCAAAGGCTTGTTGCTCAAAACGTGCAAAGCGCCTGTTACCGTAACGCCAGACAATCTCAACGATTATTTGGGTGTGCGGAAATTTAGCTATGGTCGCGCAGAAGAGCAAAACCAAGTTGGTCAAGTGGTTGGTTTGGCTTGGACTGAAGTGGGTGGTGATTTACTGACCATTGAAGCCGCCATCATGCCGGGCAAAGGTGTGATCACACGTACGGGATCGCTGGGCGATGTGATGAAGGAATCTGTCGAAGCAGCACGCACCGTGGTGCGCAGCCGTGCCAAACGCTTGGGCATCACAGAAGAGATGTTTGAAAAGCGCGATATTCATATACACGTGCCTGATGGCGCAACGCCTAAAGACGGGCCAAGTGCAGGCGCAGCGATGACGACGGCATTTGTATCTGCATTAACAGGTATTCCAGTACGCGGAGATGTTGCGATGACGGGTGAGATTACGCTGCGTGGAGAGGTCACTGCCATTGGTGGTTTGAAAGAAAAATTACTCGCAGCTTTGCGCGGTGGTATCAAGACCGTTTTGATTCCAGAAGAAAATGCCAAAGACTTGCAAGAAATTCCTGAAAATGTGAAAAACGGTTTAGAAATCGTGCCTGTTCGATGGATTGATAAAGTGTTGGAATTGGCGCTTGAGCGTATGCCAACGCCGCTGGTTGAGGCTGATCCAATCGTTGATGCTGTGGCTGCTGCAGCGGCTTTGTCAGCAACGCAGAGTTCATCAACAGAATCCATCAAACATTAATTTGTAAAATCCAAAAAGTTGAAAAAATAGCCTATAATCTGTCTATCGACATGTAGTGATATTTGATACTAATTAAGTGTCACTGTTAGGTTTATTTTTTGTTTTTTTGTTGGCTTAAAGTTTTTAAAAACACAAGAAAATAGATTACAATTTCGTGGTATGCGGGAATAGCTCAGTTGGTAGAGCGCAACCTTGCCAAGGTTGAGGTCGAGAGTTCGAGACTCTTTTCCCGCTCCAATTTTTTCAAAAAGGGAAGCTCAGGCTTCCCTTTTTTGTATGACTTCTTTATGAAGTGGCGATGCGATCAATATAAAAAGCAAATGCTGAAATATTGACTCATTTCCTTAAGTTTTTTGGCGCAGTAACAAAGCGGTTATGTACCGGATTGCAAATCCGAGTAGGTCGGTTCGACTCCGGCCTGCGCCTCCAAATTGCTCGGCTAAGTGTTTTTACGCATGGTTTGACAGCCTCGATGGTGGAATAGGTAGACACAGCGGACTTAAAATCCGCCGCTTTCGTTCATAGCGGGCGTGCCGGTTCGATTCCGGCTCGAGGCACCACCAACAACAATCATCTTTTCGCAAAATTTCCATCGAAAATAAATTGAATATTCATATTCAATATCAATGTATGATTTGCTTAATCATTTGCTCTACCTTTGTTCTATGACCCGCTACAACGCTCCTTTTGAAATTCATGTGCACGGTCAAGTTGCACTGCTGCCTAGCGTCAAATTTGAGCAGCTACAAGACGCACTGAAGCCGTTGTGGAGTTATTCTGGCGCGAAATCTTTGGTTGATGGCGCTGGCAGCTCGTATGAGGAAGAACCAGGCATCAAGTTTGATGCGACAGAACATCTTTTGCAAATGTGCTGGACTGTGCCAGGTGACGAAGACTTCCGCCAGTCGCTCGATGAAATGTGCATGAATCTCAACGAGATTGCTGAAAGTGGTGCAGCGATTGAAGTGACGTTTTACGACACCGAGTTCGACGACGAAGATCGTGAGGAAGATCCTGCTGCTGAAGATGACTCACGGGATGATTTTTTGATGTTGTTTGTAGGTCCTACACCTGCGGCCATCATGCAAGTGCAGCGCGATTTGTTGGTGCAAGACGTTGTGAACCTGATGGAGCGTCATTTTGACGGCTCTGAATTATCTGGCGTCGTTGCCGAGGTAGATAAATTGTTCACAGAGCGTTTTGATGCATTGGTGAATTCTCTTGAGTTGGGCAAGCCGCCGCGTGGCAGTGGTGGTGGAGGTGGCTCTGCACATGGCGGTGGTGGTCGGCGCCCCAAACATCTACATTGATATAACAACACCTTAGTAATACAGCTGTGGCGCTCTTCTCCCAAGATTCACTGAACCCTGGCGTTAAAAAACGCGAAGTTTTTGGCTGGGCGATGTATGACTTCGCTAACTCTGGCTACACCACTGTCGTCATCACTGCGGTATTCGCGGCTTATTTTGTCGGTGGTATTGCGCAAAAAGCGGAATGGGCAACATTTGCGTGGACGGCTGCGCTCAGCGTGTCTTACGCTATTGTGATGCTGACCATGCCTAGCCTTGGCGCATATGCTGACCTGCATGCGGCAAAAAAGAGATTGTTGATCTTAACGACTGTGGCTTGTGTGGTCGCAACAGCTGCATTGGCCTTAGCTGGGCCGGGCAGTGTTGTGTTGGCTATTTTGCTGATCATTCTGTCAAACACGTTTTATGCCTATGGTGAATCATTAACAGGCGCATTTTTGCCTGAATTGGCTAAAGCAGAAGCTTTTGGCAAAGTCAGTGGTTGGGGCTGGAGTTTCGGTTATTTTGGTGGTATGTTAGCTTTGGGTATTAGTTTGGCTTATGTGCTGTGGGCGCAAAGCAAGGGCATATCCGCAGATAAATTTGTACCGGTGACGATGCTCATCACCGCTGTGATTTACGGCGCTGCTGCATGTGTGACTTTTTGGTTGTTGAAAGAACGCGCTGTAGCTAACCCCGATGCTTTGCGGCAAAGTGGTTTGAAAGCGTCGTTGGCACAGCTGAAAATAACTTTTAAGCAAGCACGTCGGTTTAAAGACTTCATGTGGTTTTTAGCTTGTGGCGTGTGTTACCAAGGAGGCGTAGCTGTCGCTATCACTTTGGCCGCCATTTATGCTGAGCAAGTCATCGGTTTCAGACCGCAAGAAACCATGGTGCTGATTTTTGTGCTGAACATCGCAGCAGCCGTTGGTGCTTTCGGATTTGGCTATTTTCAAGACAAAGTAGGTCACAAAATAGCCTTGAGCATCACCTTGGTGGGCTGGATTACGACTTGCATCATTGCTGCCATCACGACGACCAAAGATGGCTTTTGGTATGCGGCTGCGATTGCCGGATTTTGTATGGGCAGCAGCCAATCTGCGGGTCGTGCCATGGCTGCCATGTTTGCGCCACCCAAACAGGTCGGTGAATTTTTCGGACTATGGACGTTTGCCACGCGCTTAGCCAGCATCATTGGGCCGCTGAGTTATGGCGCGATTACTTGGATGACGGGCGGCAATCAGCGCATTGCTATCATGTCCACTTCTGTGTTGTTTATTGCAGGTTTGTTACTGCTTATTCCCGTGAATGTTTCGCGCGGGCGTGCAGCGGCACTGAATGCCTCATAGTTAAAAAATGAATCAACCCACTTTAAATTTCGTCAATTGCCCAGATGCACAAGGCCAACATCGTATGGCTTACTGGCAGTGGGGCGATGCAAATAGCGACCATGTCATCATTTGCGCCCACGGTTTATCGCGTCAAGGGCGAGATTTTGATGTCCTGGCGCAAGCACTTTGTGAGGCTGCGCCAGGAAAATTCCGGATTGTTTGTCCCGATGTGGTTGGTCGTGGCAAAAGCGATTGGCTCAAAGACCCTACCGGCTACCAAATTCCGCAGTATGCAGCAGATATGTTGGCTTTGATTGCGCAGTTGCAACCCAAAACGCTGGATTGGGTCGGTACCAGTATGGGAGGCTTGATTGGTATGGTGGTTTGCGGCCAGCCAGATTTGCCATTACCCGTGCCAGTACGAAGACTCATCTTGAACGATGTTGGACCCGCCATTGAATGGCTGGCCATTCAACGCATTGGTCAATATCTCGGCAAAGCTGCCCAGTTTGAGTCGGTTCAGCAGGCTGCAGACGCTATGTGGGCGATTTCAAGCAGTTTTGGTCCGCACACCAAAGAGCAATGGCTGGCATTATCGCAAGCCATGGTCAAACCCAGTGGCACGGGCTTTGCTTTGCATTACGATCCCGCAATCGCGATACCCTTTGCCAGTGCGACAGAAGAGTCCACCAAGCAAGGCGAAGCCATGTTGTGGGCACTCTACGACAACATCAAAGCGCAGACCTTGATCACGCGTGGTGCGCAGTCAGATTTACTGTCTGTTGCCACAGCCCAAGCCATGACAAAGCGTGGCCCAAAAGCGCAGCTGGTCGAATTTACAGGTGTCGGCCACGCGCCTACTTTCATTGCGGTTGATCAAGTCAAAGCAGCAGTCGATTTTTTGATTGGAAAGTCTTAAGCCTTGGTAGACATCATCACGCAAACGACGCTTGAGAGCGCCAAAGTATTTGCTGAACCTTTCCTTCGTCACGCCACCCTAGAAACGGGTGAGAATGCGTGGTTGCACGCGCAAGCCGTATCGCAAATCTTGCTAGATATAGGCAGCTCTGAAGCCATGCAGGCGGCTAGCTACCTTGTGTATACCTGCGAGCATTTGAACAAACCGCTTGACGTGATTGGTCAAGCGTTTGATGACAATCTGGCATCGCTGGCGGTGGAAACCACCAAGCTGATGCACATGCAAAAGCAAACTCGTGCAGCCACCGGAAAAATAACGACCACAGCCCACACCGAAACCGTGCGCAAAATGTTGTTGGCTTTTTCACGTGATTTGAGGGTAGTGATGCTGCGTTTGGCGTCGCGGCTGCAATCGCTGCGCTACTTTGCGGCCAGTAAAAGCGAGGTTTCAGCGAGCTTGGCGCGCGAGTCGCTGGAAGTGTTTGCACCACTGGCAAATCGCCTGGGCATTTGGCAAATCAAATGGGAAATGGAGGATTTGTCGTTCCGCTTCCTAGAGCCACAAACCTACAAAGAAACGGCTCGGTTATTAGACGAAAAACGCACCTTGCGGGAAGACTATGTCGAGCAGTTACGCCAACAACTACAAACTGATTTAGCCAAACAAGGCATCAAGGCCGAGGTACAAGGGCGACCTAAGCACATTTACAGCATCGTCAAAAAAATGCGCGGCAAAGGGCTGGGTTTTGACCAAGTGTTTGATATTCGCGCTTTGCGCGTCATCGTCGCAGAGATTGACGATTGTTACGGTGCACTCGGTTGGGTACATGCGCAGTTTTCACCGATCAGCGATGAGTTTGACGACTACATCGCCAAGCCCAAAGCCAATGGCTACCAATCCCTGCACACAGTTGTGCGGGATGCCTCTGGCCAAGCCATTGAGGTGCAAATTCGCACCCAAAACATGCACGACAAAGCCGAGCACGGCGCGGCGGCGCACTGGGTTTACAAAGAAGCGGGTGCGAAAGGTTACGCCGGTGTGGCCGCGACGGGCAGCTACGACGCCAAAATCGCCGTACTGCGCCAACTGCTGGCATGGGAAAGAGATTTAACAGCGACTGATTCAACTGCTTCTGATTCCGCTGCGTTGTTAAGTGACCGCATTTATGTGCTGACGCCAGAAGCTGCCGTGGTCGAGTTGCCGCAGGGCGCTACCGCCATCGATTTTGCCTACACCGTGCACACCGACTTAGGCCACCGTTGCCGAGGTGCTAAGTTGGATGGCGTGATCGTGTCGTTGAATACACCTCTGAAAAACGGCCAAACCGTTGAAATCAACGCCGCCAAGGAAGGCGGGCCGTCGCGCGATTGGCTGAATGCTGAGCTGGGCTATTTAACCAGCAGCCGCGCCAAAACCAAGGTGCGGGCATGGTTCAATGCTAAGGCGATGATGGAAACCATCGCGCGCGGGCGTGAAGCGGTTGAAAAGCTTCTGCAACGTGAAGGCAAAACGGGCATCAAATTGGTCGATTTGGCGGTGCAACTGGGCTTTAAATCTGCCGACGAGTTGTTTGAAGTGGTCGGCAAAGACGAATACTCATTGCGTACCATTGAAGCGTTTTTCAAACCACCAGCGCCAGAGTTAAGTACCGAAGAACTGTTGCACAAACGCGCCAAAGCCGAAAAAACACCCACCGGTGGCGTCTTGGTCGTCGGCGTTGACTCACTCTTAACCCAGCTTGCCAAATGCTGCAAACCCGCACCTGGCGACGAGATTGGCGGCTATGTGACACGCGGCAAGGGCGTTAGCATCCATCGCCAGAGCTGCAGCAACTTTCAAGCCTTGGTGGCGCGCAATGACTTCAACCACGAAGGCCGTGTGATTGACGTGGCTTGGGCCAAAGACAAGTTGGCAAGTGCCAACACCGCGTCCAGCGGAAGTGTTAACGAGGTTTACCCCGTCGATGTTGTGATTGAGGCCGCAGACAGCCAAGGCTTGCTGAAAGCGATTTTGGAAGTGTTCTCCAAAGACAAACTCAACGTCATCGCTGCCAACACCCAGTCGCACCGCAGCAGTGGCGGCGATACTGCTGTGATGACGTTCACTGTTGAGGTGACCAATTCAGCGCGTTTGAACAAGGTGCTCAGCTTGGTGCTGGAAGTGCAGGGTGTGCGTTCTGCGCGTAGACGATAACGGTAAAGATAAAGACAAAACAGTTGTGCTTTAAAGAGAAAATGCGTTTTTGCCTGCTATAATTCTAATTGTCGAACAGACTTTTAGGCGCGTAGCTCAGCTGGTTAGAGCACTACCTTGACATGGTAGGGGTCGTTGGTTCGAGTCCAATCGTGCCTACCAATTTTTCAAGCTTGTAATTCTTTATATATCAAAGAGTTACAGGCTTTTTTGGTTTTTGGACAAACGTTTCGCTTCTCTTGCCACATACACCGAGTAGGCAATCACAGTAATTGTCACCACCACCAGTAGAAGCGTTGCTGCCGCATAGATCGACGGATTCACGCCTCTGCGCGCGTAACTGAAAATCACCTGAGGTAGGGTGGTAACACCTGGACCCGAGAGAAATTCCGAAACCACCACATCGTCGAAACTGAGCGTGAATGTTAGCAACCAAGCCGCAATCAGTGCGGGCACGATGTTTGGCAAAGTCACTAGAAAGAAGACTTGCCCAGGACGGCAGCCCAAGTCCATCGCAGCTTCCTCTAACGATTTATCCATCTCCAGAAGGCGAGATTGCATCACCACCGTTGCATAGGCCATACCGAGCAAAATATGTCCAAAGATGATCGTGAGCATGCCACGATCTGGCCAACCGATGGCGCGTTGCGCACCTGCCATCAGCAGTAGCAATGACATGCCAATGATCACCTCCGGCATCACCAAAGGCGCATGGACCATGCCCGAAAAAAACGTGCGCCCTCTGAACTTACCCAGACGAACCAAGGCATAAGCAGCCAGCGTGGCCAAGACAGTGGCCAAGGTTGCGCTGATGAGCGCGACCTTCAGAGAGAGAAAAAAACCATCCACAAGACGTGGATCGTTAGCTAGAGCGGCATACCAACGGGTTGAAAAACCTGTGAACACAGCATCCTGTCGCGTGCTGTTGAAAGAAAATACCACCAAAAACAGCAAAGGGGCATACAGAAAGGTAAAGACTGTGAACAACCAAAACTTACTCGCATGGCGACGGATATGATTCATTAAAGTATTCATTTACGTACGTCCTCAGGACTGGTCGCAGAAACTGCATTTTGAAGCCACAGCAAGGGGACTATCACGGCGACAATCATGATGATGGCCAATGCCGATGCGCGTGGCCAGTTGTTGGCTGAAAACATTTCATCCCAGACCACGCGGCCAATCATGATGTTATCTGCACCACCCAGCAGCGAAGGAATCACAAATTCGCCGACGCTAGGGATGAACACCAGCATGCAGCCTGCAACAATGCCTGTACGCGACAAAGGCACAGTGATCAGCCAAAACGCTTTCAAAGGTCCTGCGCCCAGATCGTGCGCAGCCTCAAGCAGTCGGAGATCCATCTTCACCAAATTGGCATAAAGCGGAAGCACCATAAAGGGCAAGTACACGTATGTCATGCCTACCAACATCGACACATTGGTATAGAGCATGACTATCGGCTCATCGATCAATCCAATACCCATCAAAGCCCTATTAACCACACCTTCATCAGCCAAAATGCCTTTCCACGCATACACGCGTAGCAGAAACGACGTCCAAAACGGCAACATGATCAGTATCAAATAAATAGGTCTATGCTCAGGTTTTGCTCGCGCTATGAAATAGGCAAACGGAAAGCCAATAAAAAGACAAAGTACGGTGGTGAAAAAAGCGTACCTTAGGGACAAACAGTAGGCCTCAGCGTAAATGGTGTTGAACCATGACGAGCCAGGCTCTTCACGGAAAACCGACAGATAGTTCTCAACCTTCAAGATCAGTCGCCATTTGCCGTCTGTGTTGAACAGCATTTGGGCAAATGGATCGATACCTGTTCCCATGTCTGTGAGACTGATGCGCAGCAAAATCAGGAAAGGCAGTGCGAAGAAAATGATCAGCCACAGATAGGGAATACCCAGTACGCTGCGATTCCCTAGCTTAAGTTTGCTGCTTAGCGAAGCCAATCGCTCGTTCATGATGCTTTTCACGACGTTAAGGCCACGGGTGCAGACTCATCCCACCAGCAATAAACCGTGTCGCCCCATGAGATATGCCCAGGGTCGTGGCGGGACAGGTTGGCTTGCGTCACTTTGATTTTTGTACGCTCTGCGATCAAGACTTCAAAAGTGCTGTAGCTGCCAGAGTAAGCAATTTCATGAACCTTGCCGCACAATAGGTTGTGGCGCTGCTCGGGCGCTTGCAAGGAAATATGCATTTTTTCAGGGCGGATAGCCACGGCCAATTTCATACCCAGTGTGCCCGTGATGCCGTGGCTGACATGCACAACTGCATGTTCTGTGGTGATTTCACACCGACCCGCTTCATCCAGTGTGAGCTCGCCTTCTAGCAGATTCACATCACCAATGAAATCTGCCACAAATCGGCAATTGGGTGTTTCATACACATCTCGCGGATTACCTAGTTGCAGAATCTGCCCCTTGCTCATGATGGCAATCCGGTTGGCCATCGTCATAGCTTCGTCTTGATCATGCGTGACCATCACACAAGTGACGCCGATGGTTTCGATGATATTGACCAATTCAAATTGTGTTTGTTCGCGCAATTTTTTATCAAGTGCGCCCAAGGGCTCGTCTAGTAACAGCAGTTGTGGCTTTCGAGCCAAGCTACGTGCGAGCGCTACGCGCTGCTGCTGCCCGCCTGAGAGCTGGTGCGGCTTGCGCTCTGCAAAGCTGTTCAACTGCACCAAATCAAGCATCTCGCCGACGCGCTGAGCGACTTCGTTCTTGGGCATGCCCATGCGGCGCAGGCCAAAGGCGATGTTGTCTGAAACGGTCAAATGCGGAAACAGTGCGTACGACTGAAACATCATGTTGATCGGGCGTTCATATGGGGGAAAGGACGCGATATCACGACCATCCAAATAGATCGCGCCAGCGCTGGGTGTTTCAAAGCCAGCGAGCATCCTCAGCAGGGTAGATTTGCCGCAACCTGAGCTGCCAAGCAGGGCGAAAATTTCACCCCTTGGAACATCCAGCGTCACATTGTCGACAGCAGTGACGGCACCAAAACGCTTGGTCAAACCCTCCATACGAAGGAAAGCTGTAGGGTCAGCAGCAGAGGAAGTCGTCATGAAGTTAACCGTATTCCGTATTCAAAGTAAAAAAAGCTGTGCACACGAGGCATGCGCACAGCTCCAATTCAGGTATTTTGCTTAAAAAATAAGATTTACTTGCCTTTTTTGAACGAGGTGTAAACCGCTGAAAGCGATTCACGTCCTGCATTGTCAAAGGCAGATGGCGACACCATCTTGACCATGTCTGCGGCTGGTGGAAAAACAGCTGTGTTCTTAGCTGTTTCTGGCGTGACTTTCTCTAAGCTGGCTTTGTTGGCTGTCGGGTAGCCCAACTCATTTGTGAGCGCTGCAGACACGTCAGGCCGCAGGAAGTAGTCGATAAAAGCATGGGCATTGTTCGGGTGCTTGGCATCTTTGGTAATCGCCAAGTTGTCAAAGAAAATCAAGCCGCCAGTTTTTGGCAGCAGCACTTGCAACTCTTCGCCGTTCTTGTTCTCAATAGCACGGGCTTTGGCAATGTTGAAGTCACCCGCCCAACCTAATGCAACGCAAGCTTTACCGCTCGCAAAGTCGTCGATCATGGCGCTGGTGAAAATACGAATATCAGGACGAACTTTAGCCAGCATATCGGCAGCTAATTTGTGATCTGCAACCGCGTTTGAATACGCATCTTTGCCAACATAGTGCAGGGCGGGAGGCATGATTTCTGTGGGTGAATCCAAATAAGCAATGCCGCAAGACTTCAGCTTGCTGGTGTATTTGGCGTCAAATACCAAATCCCAAGCGTTTTCTGGCATTGGCATTGAGCCCAATGCTTTGGCGACGCGCTTGGTGTTGATGCCAACGGTGGTAAAGCTCCAAGCCCATGGGACTAAATGGCTGTTACCAGGATCGACTTTGGAGAGCTTGCCCATGATGTCGTTGTCAAGATTTTTGACATTAGGAACCTTGGCTTTATCCAGCTTTTGCAGCAATCCCGCTTCAATTTGGCTCTTGGCAAAAACAGCACCAGGCACAACGATGTCATAGCCTGAATTCCCAGCGACCAGCTTGGCTTGCAAAGCCTCGTTGTTTTCAAAGGTCTGGTAATTGACCTTGATACCCGTTTCTTTCTCAAAGTTGGCCAGCATGTCTTTGGCAACATAGTCAGGCCAGTTGTAGACATTGAGTACTTTTTCTTCGGCACTAGACACAGGCGCTGCGGCAGCGGGCGTACCTGTGGATTGTGCTGCAGGGGTTGGCTCGGACTGTTTGCCGCAGGCCGCCACGAGCAACGAAAAAGACAACATCAGCCAAAGTTTGCTAACTTTCATGAAAATACTCCAAGAGAAGGTAATTTAAAAAGAAAAAATGAGAAAGTGAAAAATTAAAAAAAAGTAAAAGCAAATTGTAAATCAACGGTTTATAGCTTTTTGGAGTTTTTGAGAGGCATAAATACGGTTATTCAGGGTTATCCTTAGTCTCGTACATCTTAAGCATACTTACAATGTGTTGCACTGCAATAAAGCGCAAAATATTCCGAGACTAACGCAAGCCACAGACCCTATGACTACCAAAAAAATAGCATTCCCCTCTGCAAAGTCAGTCAAGTCTGAAAAGTCAGCAGAAAAAACGCCTACAAAAAGCCTGCACGTGATCAAAAAGTACCCGAACCGCCGGTTGTATGACACCGACACGTCCAGCTACATCACCTTGGCTGAAGTGAAGCGCTTGGTCATGAAAAGCGAGCCTTTCATGGTGGTGGATGCCAAAACCAATGACGATTTGACGCGTAGCATCTTGCTGCAGATTATTTTGGAAGAAGAGACGGGCGGCGCACCCATGTTTACTGAGGCGATTTTGGCGAATATCATCCGCTTTTACGGTAACTCTATGCAGGGCTTCATGGGCTCGTATTTAGAGAAAAACGTGCAATCTTTCACCGACATGCAGTCCAAAATGAAAGAGCAGGCCAAGGGCCTCAGCCCCGAAGCGTGGACCACCTACATGAGCCCGCAAAACCCGCTGATGCAAGGCATGATGGGCACGGCGATGGAGCAAATGCAAAAGCAAACCGAGACCATGCTCAACGCTTTTGGTCTGAAAGCTAAGTAAAACCTGTCGAAGCCGAGGTAAAAATCTGAAAACTGCGACAATAGGAGGATGAGCGCAGTAATTTCTTACCCTATCAAATCCCCCAATTCCATCCCAAATACCTCCCCGAAGGTCGGCTTTGTCAGCCTAGGCTGCCCCAAGGCGCTGACTGATTCTGAGCTGATCCTCACCCAGCTGAGCGCCGAAGGCTATCAAACCTCCAAAACCTTTGAAGGCGCGGACTTGGTCATCGTCAACACCTGCGGCTTCATCGACGATGCCGTCAAAGAAAGCCTAGACACGATTGGTGAAGCCTTGGCCGCCAATGGCCGTGTCATCGTTACCGGCTGCCTGGGTGCCAAAAAAGAGGGCGATGTCGCCGGCACCGAAGGTAATTTGATCCGCCAAATGCACCCCAGTGTGCTCGCCGTCACCGGCCCGCACGCCACGCAAGAGGTCATGGACGCCGTCCACACCCACCTGCCCAAGCCTCACGACCCGTTTGTCGATTTGGTGCCCAATTCCTTCGGCGTGGCCGGTATCAAGCTCACGCCACGGCATTACGCCTACCTCAAAATCTCAGAAGGCTGCAACCACCGCTGCACGTTTTGCATCATCCCGTCCATGCGCGGCGATTTGGTGTCGCGCCCGATTGGCGATGTATTGTCAGAGGCGCATGCGCTGTTCAAAGGCGGTGTGAAAGAGCTGCTGGTCATCAGCCAAGACACCTCGGCCTACGGCGTCGATGTCAAATACCGCATGGGTTTTTGGGATGGCAAACCCGTCAAGACCCGCATGCTGGAGCTGGTGAAGACTTTAGGTGCTATCGCTGAAGAATACGGTGCATGGGTTCGCCTGCACTACGTTTACCCCTATCCGAGCGTGGACGAAATCATCCCGCTGATGGCGACTGGCAAAGTGCTACCGTACCTAGACGTGCCGCTGCAACACAGCCATCCCGACGTGCTTAAACGCATGAAACGCCCCGCCAGTGGCGAGAAAAACATGGAACGCATCTTGCGCTGGCGCGAGGTTTGCCCTGAAATCGTCATCCGCAGCACCTTCATCGCCGGCTTTCCTGGTGAAACCGAGGCCGAATTTGCACATTTGCTGGACTTCATGAAAGAAGCCAAAATCGACCGCGCTGGTTGCTTTGCCTACAGCCCGGTCGAAGGCGCGACCGCCAACGACATCCCCGGCATGCTGCCAATTGAGCTACGCGAAGAGCGCCGCGCCCGCTTCATGGAAGTGGCCGAAGCCGTCTCCGCCGCCAAACTGCAAACCCGCGTAGGCGCAACTATGCAAATCTTGGTTGACTCCGCCCCCGCCCTAGGCAAAAAAGGCGGCATAGGCCGCACCTACGCCGACGCGCCCGAGATCGACGGTGTCGTCAAACTCCTGCCCCCCGAGAAAATCAGCAAAACCCTAAAGGTTGGCGAGTTCACCCAAGCCCGCATTGTGGCTACGCAGGGTCATGATTTGGTGGCTTTGCCGATTTAATTTGCAATATGAATGCTATATTTTAAATAGCATCATAGGCAATAAATAAACCGGCTAGAGTCGTAAATAGGGTCTAAAATTGCTATTTACACATATTTCCATCTAAATCAACGGGTTAGCAGGCCCTGTTTGATGGTGAGGCAGATTTTGTAGCGTTTTCAACCACGGCATCCCTGCTTTTCCCCAAATTTGGATGGTGGGTGCAAGCTGTGCGCGTTCGTTGACATAGCCCAGGCGCAGACCCAGTACTTTGGGGTTGTCTGGTTCGGTAGCGTGGAGTTGCGTACCGCAATTGCCGCAAAAGCCTTGGGCGCGTTTGTTGCCGCTGGCAGCCGTTTTGACGTAATCGAGTTGGTACGAAAAGTCGTCTTTGTCCTACTTGCGTTTGCTCCCGAGGCCTATAACTTGTAAGCTGACTGCAGCATAGAGTGGTAATATATATGCCACTCGAATGAAACTTCAGCAAATCAAACTTTCAAAATTCCAACGCATCGTCGCCAGTGCCATGGCTATAGTTGCTGCCGCTGTGGTGATTTGTGAGGCTTCCGGATGGCCATTCTTACGCACACCCCTTGAAACTGCATTAACTGATTGGGCGCGCGTGCCAGTACAGGTGCGCGACGACTTCAAACTCAGACTTTTCCTTGACCCTCGGTTGCACGCCGGCCAACTCATCGTTGGCGCCGCCAATGGATTCACTCAACCTCATCTTTTGAACGCAACTGATGTGCGTCTAGATTTGCAATGGAAAGATGTTTTCAACGCAGCGATGGGTAAATCAATCATTGTGGAATCTATCAGTGCCCGTTCCCTGAACATTCTTGCTACGCGCAACGCTTCGGGTCTCGCCAGCTGGGATATTGGGCCGCCAACAAAGGCCGGAAATGTCCGCTCACCTCCGATATTCAGGCGTATCGCCGTAGCGGATGGTCGGATTTCTATCAATGATGCCACCACGCAAACATTCGTCGACATTGCGATCGCTGGCCAAGAAATTACCCAAACCTTGTCAAAATCAGACGTTGAAAATGCGAATGCAGCTGAGCGACCGAGTGGATTTACCGCCAGCGCCAAAGGCAAAGTCCGGGACTTCAAAGTCGTTGCCAAGGCCAGCGGAAGCAGCGTTATGCATCTTTTCTCACAAGGTGAGGCGGATAAGACCGATGCCCCAAGCCTTGATGTCGATATTCAGTTTGGCGGCACCCATTTGATCTTTAACGGACGAGCCGCCTCATTGCTTGATGGGAATCAGCTCTCTGGCAACTTTTTACTCAAGGGCTCATCGCTTCAGGCATCTGCTGCACCACTAGGCGTCGTGTTACCCAATACGCCAAAATTTTCAATTCAGGGCAAGCTGACGCATCAAAGTGGCATTTGGAATGTCATGGTCGACAAAGGGCGTATTGGTTCAAGTCAACTGAATGCAACATTGCAATACGATACGCTCAAAAATCCCCCCCTGTTGTCTGGCAAACTAGGTGGATCGCGCCTTGCCTTCGCAGATTTAGGGCCAGCGGTCGGTACAGACGTTGCACCAAGACGGGTGGGCCGGGTGCTGCCGGATTCAAAATTCAACATTCCTAGCATGTCGGCCATGCAGGCCGACGTTCAAGTCTCAATAGACAGCATGGACTTCAATACAAAAAGTATCGCTCCTATGAAAAATGTGAGTACGCACTTGATGTTGCAAAAATCCAAGTTGTTGATGAAGGACCTACAGGCCACTGTCGCGGGCGGCACTGTTAAAGGTTCAACAGAGCTTGATGCAAAGGAAACCGTCCCTGCCTGGCGAGCGTCATTGGATTTTAATGGCGTAGACCTGGCAGGTTGGATTCGGGTTTTATCCAAGGACGGCAAGGCAGAAACTGGTACAAGGGCCAAGCCCCAACAAACCGCTAAATCCACTTCACTGCGTAAAAATCGCCAAGCAGCCATGTCGACTACGGGCGAACCCAAGTCATTCATGACAGGACTTGTTTTTGCGCATTTGGAGCTTGTAAGCCAAGGCAGTAGCGTTGCAGAAATTTTGGGCAGAGCCAATGGTAGTCTCAAGACAGAAGTTAAAGAGGGCACTCTTTCACATCTGGTGACTGAGATCGCCGGCCTTGATCTTGCAGATGGCTTAGGAGTTTATTTGCGTGGCGATCAAACGCTGGTACTCACATGTGCTCGTGTTTCCGGGAAAATTGTCAACGGCATTTTCACCCCCGCCGAAGCCTTGATTGTGAACAAGGACAGCGTCTTGCGAGTGACAGGTTTGATAGATATGAACCAAGAAGCCCTAAAACTAACTTTGCGCGCAATGCCAAAAGATGCCTCTTTGTTTTCACTGCAAACGCCTATTGTGGTGTCGGGCTCATTCGCAAAACCGTCAGTCGGCCTTGATAACAAGTCGTTAATGGGTCGGGTCTTGGCGTCTATAGCCCTAGGCGCAGTTGCCGGCCCTGCTGCTGCCATACCGTTTGTGCAACTTCCAAGCGATAACGGCAAAGGTGACCCCTGCCAGTCTATTTCGTAGAAGTGGGGTGGTATTTTATTCAAGAAGATGGCTTGATGACTGACGCAACAGCAACAGGCGATTACACAAGCCGCTGCTGTTTGCCATGTCACAATCGTTGCTTAGATTGTATCGGTTTTACGGGATAAATCGCCTGTGCTTGAGCGTATCGTCCAGTTTACTATCGGGCCCAAAAGGTCAAATGAATAGTTTAGGCGGCGTGGATCTGCAAAGTGAATGAAATATCAGGCACTTACATTGACTGGTGAGTTGCAGTCTGCTTCCTTTTAACTGAGTCTCTCACTCTTTTTGCAGGCTTCTACCAGTTTTGCGAACCTGGCCGCTCTGGTTTTCGTTCGTTTCGCGGTGGTGATACGGTGAAGCATTTGTTTTTTATAGCCCGGTGGCGTGGTTTCAAAGTAAGCCCAAGCTGCTTTGTCGCGTTTGAAGGCGCTGAGTTCATCTACAGACAACTCGGCAGTTTCAGCTTGCACGAACGAATACATGCCGGATTTGCTTGCTTTGCGGTGCGAAAAGGCCGTTGCACCAGCGGGCGTCATGCGCCCTTGTTGCTGCAAGTGGTTGCATTTGTTGATGTTTACCGTGCTCCAAATCGACGTTGTTTTGCGCGGCGTGAAGCGGATGGTGTAGGCCGTATCGTCAATGCGCTTGCGTACGCCGTCTATCCAGCCATAGCACAGCGCTTCGTCAACGGATTCTGGCCAGGTCATGCTCGGGTGACTGGAGCCAGCTTTGTAAAACCCCACCAACAACTGGCTGGCCATGCTGGCGTTGGCTGTGAGCCAAGTACGAAAATCTTGCCGGGTTTTGAAAAATCTTGGGGCTGATATGGCTTTGATGGTTTTGCAAGATGTCGATGATTTCAAAAAATACTATACTTTTAATAGCACCTTAGACAATAAATACGCCGGCTAGAAGTGATTTATGCTCTGTAAATAGTCATTTAAGACGATTTTGCACTTCAAAACGGCTTAAACGTCCCAAAATGCCGCTGGCTGTAGACCAAGCTTTCACCGTCGTGACTGCCAAAATCTAGCACACGGCCTAGCAAAATGTCGTGGTCGCCAGCGGTGACGACTTGTTCCAGCTGGCAGTCAAACCACGCCACGGAACCCGAGATGCTGGGGCGCAAGCTGGTTGGGTGGTGTTCTACGGGGACGTTGTGAAAGCGCTCGGCTTGGGTACCGTGGGTGAATTGCATGGCCAAGTGCTGCTGGGTGCTGGCCAAGACGCTGACGGTGTAGCCGCCGCTTTGGGTAAAAGCGGGCTGGCTGAGGGATTCTTTGCGGATGCTCCACAGCACCAAGGCTGGATCTAACGACACGGTGCTGAACGAGTTGCAGGTCATGCCCCAGTCGTGACCTTCAAAACGGGTGGTCACAATGGTGACGCCGGTGGCAAAGTGGCTCATGGCGTTGCGTAATTCACGGGTCATGCTGCGGCTAAGCCCACTGGATGCGCCGCAATTGAATGTGTAACCTCATAGGGTACGGTGTCACCTTGGGCGGGGTGTTTGGGGCGGTTGGGCGGAGATGAGATCGTTTGCATGCCTGCTGAGTATAAATCGTGTGTAACCAACAAAAGCCGTTGTCCTACATGGTGGTCCGCAATTGGCCTTAAATACCGCCTAGAATTCACTAACAACCAAACAACCAAACAACCAACGAGATTCAGAATGATGATGACACGAGGCCGGTGGTTTTCATTTTTTTTCAGAATCAAATACCTCTGGGTCTACGCTGTGCTGTTGCTGCTCGTCGTCGGTGGCTTGCTGGTGGTTCAGGAAATACAGACTTCAGCCTTCCAGGCGCAATATTTTTCGAAACTTTCCAGTAAAGCCAATTTCACGGTCGGTGCGGGAGCCAGTTATGCCATCAGTTTCCCGCCCAGTGCGCCGTATGACAATCGCCTTGGTTATTCAAAAATTCCGGGTTTTGTTGAGAAGCTTAAATCGCGGAATTTTGAGATCACACGCCAGGCGCAAATCTCTGCTGGCATGGCTGATATCGTCAACGAGGGTTATTCTGCCCCCTATCCTGAAAAAGTTCAGGGTGGTTTGCGCATCCTGGATTGCCGCAATGACAGCCTGTTTCAAGAGCGGTATCCGGAACGGATTTTTGAGCGCTTTGAGGATATTGCTCCTGTATTGGTGCAGAGCCTGCTATTCATCGAGAACCGCGAACTGCTCGACACTGAGCACCCCAAGCGCAACCCGGCGGTAGAGTGGGACCGCTTGGCCCATGCGGTGCTGCTCAAGGCCAAAGGCAGTCTGACGGGCGATAGCCGCTCGCCCGGCGGTAGTACGCTGGCGACGCAGATCGAAAAATACCAGCACTCATCGGATGGGCGTACCTCCTCGGTGCATGAAAAGCTGCAGCAAATGGTCTCGGCCGCCCTGCGCGCCTACCAGCAGGGCGAGGACACCAGCGCGGTGCGGCGGCAGATAGTACTGACCTACCTGAACACAATGCCGCTGTCCGCCAAGGCGGGCTTTGGTGAGGTACATGGCCTGGGCGATGGCCTGTGGGTTTGGTATGGGCGTGATTTCAAGGACGTTAATCGCATTCTGAAAAGCGCCACCACGCAGCAGGGCGATATCAACGAGTTGGCGCAACTGTACAAGCAGTCGCTCAGCCTGCTGATTTCACAGCGCCGGCCTTCGCATTATTTCGACACCGACCAAGCCGAACTGGAGCAGCTCACCGACAGCCATCTGCGCCTGCTCGGCAGTGCAGGGGTCATCACGCCTGAGCTGCGTGATGCGGGGCTCAAAGTCAAGCTGAACCGGCGCGCCAAGCCGGTGCCCGCTGCGGCGGTGTCTTTCGTCACGCAAAAAGCGGCCAATACGGTGCGAACCCAGCTGGCCAGCCTGCTTGGCAACCACCGCTTGCTGGGCTTGTACGATCTGGATCGTCTCGATCTCAGCGTGGCCAGCACGCTCGATGCACCCGTGCAGTTGGCCGTCACAAGTTTGCTGCGTGACCTGCGCACACCCGCCAATGCCAAGGCGGCGGGGCTGTCCGCAAAGCAGTTGCTGGAGCGGGGCGATCCGGCCAAAGTGGTGTACAGCTTCACGCTGTACGAGCGCGGCAGCGAGGCTAATTACCTACGGGTGCAAACCGATAATTTTGACCAACCGCTCAATATCAACGAAGGCACCAAGCTCGATCTCGGCTCCACCGCCAAGCTGCGCACACTGGTGACCTATCTAGACATCATGGACAAGTTGCACCAGCGTCTGTCCCCCATGGACAACGCCCAATTGCGCGCACTGGTGATTGACCCGAAAGACGTGCTGACGCGCTGGGCCGTCGATTATTTTCGGGTTGCAAAAGACAAAAGCCTGACCAAGATGCTGGATGCAGCGCTGGAGCGGCGCTACTCCGCCAGCACGGGGGAGGGTTTTATGACCGGCGGTGGGCTGCACCATTTTGATAATTTCAAGCGCGAGGACGATGGCAAAGTCATGTCGGTGCGTGATGGGCTGCGCAATTCGGTCAATTTGGTGTTTATCCGGTTGATGCGCGATGTCGTGCACCACTATATGTTTCTGACACCCGGCTCATCGGCCAAGCTGCTGCAAGACGCTGACGATCCGCGCCGCGCCGCCTACCTGGCGCGCTTTGCGGACATTGAAGGTCAGGTCTTCATGCGTCGCTTCTTCGTCAAATACCGGGGTAAAACCGCGCAAGAAGCCGAGGAGCTACTTTTAGAAAACAGGCGACCGACAGCGTCGCGGCTGGCGGCGATCTTCCGCAGCATTGCGCCGCAGGCATCGCTTGATCAGTTCAATGCGTTTGTGAAGGACAATCTGCCAGACGGCATCGACCCGGCCGAACCCAAGCTGGCCAAACTCTACGAGCAATACACGCCAGCACAGATGTCGCTGGCTGATCGCGGCTATGTGGCGAGCGTGCATCCGCTGGAGTTGTGGCTGGTCGGCTATCTGCGCGACCACCCTCGTGCGAGCCAGACGCAGGTGATGCAGGCGAGCAGCGCAGAGCGCCAAGCGGTCTATGCCTGGCTCTTTTCCACCCACCGCAAGCAGGCGCAGGATAAGCGAATTCTGGGTCTGCTCGAAGGGGAGGGGTTTCTGGAAATCCACCGTCAATGGGCGCACATGGGTTACCCGTTCGATTCACTGGTGCCGTCGTATGCGACCGCGCTCGGCGCGTCGGCCGACCGGCCTGCCGCACTGGCGGAATTGATGGGCATCCTTGTCAACGACGGCCTGCGCAAGCCGAATACGCGTATCCAGTCGCTGCATTTCGCTGTAAACACGCCGTACGAAACGCAGCTTGAATATAAGTCCAGCAAGGCTGAACGGGTGCTCGCACCCGAAGTGGCGCAGGCCGTGCGCAGTGTGATCCGCCTAGTGGTAGAAGATGGCACCGCTAGACGCGTGAAGCAGGCTTTTGTGCGGCCGGATGGCAGCTTTGCACCTGTCGGCGGCAAAACCGGCACCGGCGACCAGCGCTTTGACAGCTATGGCGCGGGCGGCCGCTTGATCAATTCACGGGTGGTGAACCGCTCGGCGACCTTTGTGTTCAACATCGACGAGCGTTTCTTTGGCACCATCATCGCCTACGTACCTGGTGCACAGGCCGCGGGTTACGACTTCACCAGCAGTTTGCCAGTGCAATTGCTGAAAGTGCTGGCACCGACGCTTATGCCTTTGGTCAATTCAGGCGGCTCAAACAAAGACAGCGCTCAATCCACACAGGGAGCCTGTGTGGATTGAGCGATGACGCTGGGTTGATGGCAACAGCCGGCTATTTGTTGTTTTTGCGTTTGCGCAACATTTCTTCTTCCTCAAGCCGCAGTTCTTCTTCTGTCATTGCTTTGTCTCTAGCCTGGCCCTTGCCTTTTTCGGCGTTGGGCTTGGGTTGAGCAGCTTGCGAAGGTGCTGGTTGACTTTGACGGATGGCTGCCGGTGCAGGAGCCTGTGCAGGTGGTTCGGCCTGTCTTGCAGCCGATGGAGCGTTGCGTTCGGGGCGCGCCGGTTGTTGTGCGGCCGGGGCTGGCGGTGCGACGGGTGCAGGCGCAACGACGGGTGGCGTTACGGCTTTTGGTTCAGCAACACGTTGCGGCGGTGCTGCGGGCGCTATGGGTTGTTGGCGCTGTTCCGCGTTGCCACGTTGTTCGGATCTGCCGCGTTGCTCGGCTGGCTGCGCAGTGGGAGCCGGCGGCGCGGCTGCAGGCTGAGCGGCTGGCGGCGCGACGGCTTTTGGCTCGGCTGTACGTTGTGTCGGTACTGCGGGCGTTGCAACGGGTTGTTCACGCGGCGGGTTGTTGCCACGCTGTTCAGACTTTTTGCGTGCATCCGCTGGATTAGCTTCGGAGCTTGTCGGCGGTGGTTGCTTGGTTGGTGAGGCTGTGGCTTGTGTCGGAGCCACCACTTTGACCGCAGGCACTGGCGCAGCCGCAGCAGGTTTCAATTCTTTACGGGCGGCTTCGTCCAGCGGTCTCCCCGGTTTTGCATTCAGTTGCTGCTGTTGTGCCGCGAAACCCGCTTGCGCTGCAGGTGGTGCGGTTCGGGCGACGACCGGCCGCTCAAAGACCTGGGCGGGCGGTTTATTGCCTTGACCTGCATTCCCAAGCACGCTATTTTGCGTCGGCGCGATGGCTGCAGCGATCGCCAGCGGTGCACTGGCCACCATCTCCGGTGTTACTCGGACAGCCGCTCTGGACACCGACTGCGACTGGACAAATGTGGTTGTCGGCACAGCAATGATGGCGCCCGCCACTTCGCGGTTGGCATAAACGACGTTGGTCACGTTTGAATTGTTGTAGTAATTGTTGATCACCGTAGTGTTGACGACGGTGTTGCTGATGTTGATATTCTCAAAATAGCTGCGGCTCACGGTATAAGACGGCTGGTAGACCTCGCGCGGGCCGAGCGGAAACCACCCGACGCCACGCACATTGCCGCTGGACAGCGACAGCTGAAAGTTGTTACCACCCACAAACACGACTAATGCCGGGGCGTAATAAGCTTGGCTCCGCACGGGTCCGGGGACCCAGGCCCAAGCGCCACGCAGGTAAGCCCAGCGGCCATAGTGGGACACGGCAAAACCCCAAGGTGCTTCATCCATCCAAGTCCAACCCCAAGGGTCGACCCAAGCCCAATGTCCATCGCGGTAAGGCGCCCAGCCCGAGGAGATTCGGCTTGGGTACCAGACATTGCCGTAAGTGACGTCGACACGCCACGTGCCGTTAGCATCCAGATCTTGGTAGCCGACCACGTCTTGTGAGACATAACGAGCCGAGCGCGAGTTGTCATACCTGCGGTCGAGCTCGTTTGACCAGCGGTCAAACTCATCTAAGCGTGGCACGTTGACATAGCGGTAGTCGCGCAAGCCTGTCCCGGTGAAGCGATACGGCTGTCGCGAATCAAGCACATATGCAGCTCCCTCTCCATACGCTTCACCCCGGCCTTTGCGCACGATGATGGTCGTGGCATTGCCGTCCGGATCGACCATGATTCGGTATTCACCGGCTTGCCGCAACGTAAAGGCGAGATTTGGCGTGTTGACCTCGAACACTTGATTGGCTGTAAGACGACGCACGCGAACGTTCAAGGTGCCCTGCGTCAACTGCAGTTGGACGATGCGGTTGTCTAAATTGAGAATCGAAACGCTGGTGTCGGCACCCATGCGAACCAGCGCTGCGCCGAGCTGGATTTCAGTCCGCGCACGCGACTCCGTCCACAGACGGTCGCCGGTGGTCAGCGGCCGGTTCATCGACGCCTGTACCCAATCGTTCTCGCCAGCGGGTGAAAAACTGACCCCACCAGTCATGTAGCCGAGACGCCCAACGCGCGAAGGCGGATCTGCGCTGACCCAGCCGCTAAGGGCCAAAAATGTGACGCCGACGACAAATGTAAATACGTGGCGGTGGAGTGATTGCTTGAGCATGATGGCTCCTTAAATGTAAATGTGCGATTTACGTCGATTTCCACTTTCTTGTAGCAGAAGTCCTACAGGCAGCCTCTTGCTTCATGGTCGAGCGGGGATTTGCCCCCGAATTTCGCCATTGGGGTTGGCTGCGGTGTGCAGATTCACATACCATTTCCCCGCCATCAGATCGGCTACTTGTGCGGCTGTCAGGCTTGCTACACCCCGGATCGGGCTGGTCAGGCTGCCCGTGATAGGCACCACCACACCGGCGTTCGCTCCCGCCATCGCCGGACCGTGGAAATGCGCACCCGTAGCCGGGCCACTCAGGCCGGTGTGGGTGACGGTCCAGCTCAGCTCGTTGGTCTGCTTGTTCAGGCTTGCTTCGACTGTACCGCTCGCGCTGCTCGTAACTGGCGGTACCTCGCTCGCCCCTGAGAGGCGTGTCATCATGGCGCTTGTGTTTGTGTTGGGCATCATCGGCTTCATGCTACAAGCACCCAGTCCAAGTAATGTTACAAGCAAACCGCTAAATATGACTGTACGGTAATGAATCATGGTCATCTCCTAAAGGTTGAAGAAAGTAGCTCGATAATGCACGCTGAACCGTCGGGTGACTGTGCGTTAGCGCACATAAGAAAGACGACAAGTTAAACAACATTTTTTGCGGTGTTTGTCTCACTATGACACAATGAAATCCTCTAGGTTCATGGGGATTGACATTGAGTAAAACTCGCACTGAATCCGATAGCTTCGGCACTGTCGACGTGCCTGCCGACGCGCTGTGGGGGGCACAAACAGCGCGCAGCCTGCATTTTTTCGCCATTGGCGAACAGCGCATGCCGCTGCCCGTGATCCATGCGCTGGGCTGGGTCAAATGGGCTGCGGCCGGGGTGAACGGGGACTTGCACCTGCTCGAAGCGGCCAAAGCACAGGCCATCGTAGACGCGGCATCGCAGGTGGCGGCGGGCCAGTTTGATGCGGAGTTCCCGCTGTCGGTGTGGCAAACCGGCTCGGGCACGCAAAGCAACATGAATGTCAACGAAGTGGTGGCTAATCTAGCATCTCGCGCCCATGATATTAAGTCAGCGAAAGCAGGCATGGCCGTTAAGACACAACGTATTCACCCGAACGACGATGTGAATCTTGGGCAGTCCTCCAACGATGTCTTCCCGACCGCCATGCACATCGCCGTAGCGCTGCAAGCCAAGCTTAGCTTGCTGCCCGCCTTGAAAGCCTTGCGCAGTGCCTTGAAGGCCAAAGCCTTGGCTTTTGAAACCATCGTGAAAATTGGCCGGACACACCTGCAGGATGCAACACCGGTGACGCTGGGGCAGGAGTTTGGTGGCTACGAGGCGCAAATTGTGCTGTGTCAGGCGGCCATCCTGCATGCGCTCAAGGCCGTGCATACACTCGCAATTGGTGGAACCGCCGTGGGAACGGGGCTGAACACGCACCCAGAGTTTGGCAAACGCGTGGTTGATAGGCTAGCCGTTCAGCTGAAGCTGCCACTGGTGCAGGCAGACAATCTGTTTGCCGCGATGTCTGGCCACGAAGCTTTGGTGGCTTTTCATGCCGCTTTGAGGATGCTGGCGATCGCCTTGACCAAGATCGCCAATGACATCCGCCTCATGGGTAGTGGACCGCGCGCGGGTTTGGGGGAGTTGCAATTGCCCGAAAACGAACCTGGCAGTTCAATTATGCCCGGCAAGGTGAATCCGACCCAAATCGAAGCGCTGACCATGGTGTGCGCGCAGGTGATGGGCCACGATGCCGCCATCGGCTTCGCCGCCAGCCAAGGCCACTTCGAGCTCAATGTCTACAAGCCGCTGATAGCCCTAGACACCCTCGATAGCCTGCGTCTGCTGGCCGACGCGATGTGCAGTTTCACCCGGCACTGTGTGGCCGGGATCCAGGTGAACGAGGCGCGGGTGCAGGAGTTGCTAAACAGCTCGCTCATGCTGGTCACCGCGCTGGCACCGCACATCGGCTATGACCGTGCGGCGCAGATTGCCAAACATGCCCACAAGCACCACACCACGTTGCGCGAAGCGGCGCTGGTGATGGGTGAGGTGAGTGCCGAGCAGTTCGACGCCTGGGTCGATCCGCGCCAGATGTTGGGTTCGCGGACTCTTTAAATGCGGGTTTATAAATTGACGTCAAACGGCCGCGTGCATTGCTGTTTGTTCGGCGTTTGTACGGTTAGAATCAGAAAAATAGTAGATTTGGTGCCCAGGAAGGGACTCGAACCCCCACGAAGTTACTCGCTAGTACCTGAAACT
>JAYWCQ010000278.1:0-2547 GCA_043780435.1 Polaromonas sp. | reverse complement strand
CACACGACGCCTGATCCAGTGACGCAGGTTGGTTTTGGTTCGACCCTTCTTGGTACACCAAATCTTCTTGACCGTCAGTTCTTCGATCCATCGACTCGTCAGCTCAATGCTCGTCACAGTCGCTGGATCTTCAAGCGCAGATTGCACGGCCTTGCGTTGAATGGGCCTGGCCTGCGCCAGAACCAGTGTCATGGCCTGCCACCGTTGTACGCGTTCTGTATTTCCGCCCGAATAGACATATTCCAGCGGGGGCAGTGTGTCATTCATGGCGACATCAAGCTCACGCATATCGCTCATGCAAGCCAGGAGCGGTTTCAGTGCTTGCCAGGGTGGTTGGGCGTTCACGCCAGGAACAGGCTTGAAAAGTCGCAAGACGCTTTTGAAGCGTCGCCATCCGATTCTGGCCTGATGCAGTACCTCAGGGTCAGATGAAAGCGAGAATGCAGCCAGATTGGCCTTGAAGTGGGTAAACGTCTCGCGCAAAACGCACTGTGCGGCCTCATCTAAATCCGATTTGGCTTCCAACTTGGGCAGCTGAGCGCGGCTGGGGATGCCGAGTACGTTGACTGACGAGGCGAAAGCAGGCTTCGCCCCGTCAGCAATTACTTTTTTGGACGCCCGGTCTTGATGGTTGGAACGGCTTTCAAGGCACTCAACAAATTAGCGTCTGTCATGGCTGCCAACGCCTTGATCCCAGCACGTAGCAATTCGCTTTTCTTGACCGAGTGGGTCAGGCTTGCCGCGCGTTCTTTGAGTTCAGCTAGAACTGCGTATTCCGTTTTCGGCATGGTGAAGCTGTCGCGAATTTGTTTGGGCTTTTTTGCCTTGACGACTTTTTCACTCGCTGTTGGGACGACCGCTTTGGCCAAAGGCTTGGTGATGGGTTTTGCTACGGGCTTGACTTCGGGTTTCGATGTCATCACTGTTTTGGCTGGTTTAGCGGTAGTGGCCGGCGTCGCTTGAGGTTTGCTGATGCGAGCCGCGGGTGATGCGGGTTTTTTTGCCATAGGTTTCTCCTTTGATTAACGGTATAAACAGTTTATACCATTAAATAATTCGCCGCACGATCAATAAGCATGCTCAGACGAGAGTGAGGTGGAGATCCCAGGGTGTTTTTTTCCAGGCCAGCTGTTCTTCGCGTAGCAGGTGCATCGATTGCGGAAATGAGTTGGCCCAGTTAGCCTCGACGGTCAGAACAAATTGCTTCGAAATTTCGGAGTCACACGCCATGCTGACGCCTTGTAAAACCGGGTTGCGCCGGGCGTGGCAGAGGACGGTGGCAATCCGCAAGGTCAACAATTGTTTGACGAAGGTGACATCGTCAAAATCCACGTCCAATTTACGCAGTTTCCCCCGGTGACCGAGTACGAGCAGGCCCAGTCGATGTAACTCGGGCATGGAAAATCCGGGTACGTCCGCGTTGTCCAGAATGTAGGCTCCGTGCTTGTGATAGTCGCTGTGCGAAATCAAACTGCCGACTTCGTGCAGTTGGGCGGCCCAATCGAGCTTGCGCGTGGTGTGCACGGATTCTGAAGGGTCAGTCTCGGGGATCAGTTGCTGTAACAAATGGCGTGCGACCCGGCTCACACGACGTGCTTGGGTGATATCCACATTGAATTTTTTGGCGAGTCGATTAACACTGGTGCTGCGCAGGTCAGTCTGCTCGTGTTCACGATCCAGCAGGTCATACAGGGCACCATGGCGCAAGGCACCTTGGGCCACTTGCATTTCATCAATGTCAAGTAAATCAAATACCGCTCGCAGCACACTGACACCGCCGCCAATCACGGCTCGACGGTCTTCCTTCATCCCGGCCATGCGTAGTTTTTCGGCACTTTTGGCTCGTAGCAGATTGTCTTGCAACCAGTTCAGTCCAGTTCTGTTTATGCTGCCAATGGGCCCACCCGCTGCAGCCAGAACATCGCCAACGGCTCCCACAGTGCCAGATGAACCATAGGCGGTGTCCCACGTGTCTCGGTGGTAGGCATTGAGGGCTTCATCCAGAACCGCTTTGGCCGCGATTTCTGCACTATGGAAGGCGTGCGTGCTGAATTGGCCTTCGGGAAAGTAACGCATCGACCAAGCCACACTGCCGACGCGGTAGGACTCCATGACCTGTGCCTCATGGCCGTGACCCAAAATCAATTCGGTGGAGCGTCCACCGATGTCCACCACCAGACGACGCTCGTTCGATTGCGGCAGCAAGTGGGCCACGCCCTGGTAAATCAGGCGTGCTTCTTCGCGCCCAGAAACGACATCGATAGGAAAGCCCAGTATCTCGTTTGCTTTGCTTAGAAAGTCATCACGGTTGCGCGCTTCTCGCAGGGTTTGCGTTGCAACCGCGCGAACCTGGGACGGGTTGAATCCGGCCAGACGTTCGCCAAAGCGGGCCAGACAATCCCAGCCGCGTTGCATGGCGTCAAGCGACAAATGGCGGTCTTCATCCAGTCCGTTGCCTTGCCGCACGGTCTCCTTGAGGTATTCGGTGTGATGAACCTGCCCGTGATCCACGTAGCCAACTTCCAGCCGAAAACTGTTGGAGCCAAG
>JAYWCQ010000277.1:0-4630 GCA_043780435.1 Polaromonas sp. | reverse complement strand
ACCACCATCGTTTGGTCGGGTGTGGTCGCTTTCATCGCTTACAAACTGGTTGACTTGGTCATTGGTTTGCGCGTCCCTGAAGAAGAAGAACGCGAAGGCTTGGACATCACGTCTCACGGCGAAACAGCGTACAGCCGCTAATTTTTTAGTCTTCCTGACCGATCTCCTCGGTTTTTAAAGCCCACAGCAATGTGGGCTTTTTTTTGGCTTGTGTTTATACTTGCATCAATCCCAACCCTACTCAGCCCCTTCTACTTTTGAAACCTATGAATATCTGGAAAAAACTCGTCTCGGTTGACATCCTCACGAAAGCCCACATCGATACGGCGGTTGACCACTTGGGCATGGAGTTTTTAGAAGTGGGTGACGACTTCATCCGCGCCCGCGTCCCCGTGGACAAGCGTACACAACAACCTTATGGTTTGTTGCACGGTGGTGTGTCTGTGGTGTTGGCTGAAACACTGGGCTCATGCGGCGCGATGTATGCCGCGCCTGAAGGACACAAAGCTGTGGGCTTAGACATCAATGCCAACCACCTCAAAGGCGTGAAAGCCGGCTGGGTCACCGGCATCACCTACCCCATCCATATTGGTCGCACCACGCAGGTGTGGCAAATCGACATGAGCAACGACGCGGGCGAAATGTGCTGCGTCTCGCGCATCACCATGGCCATCTTGTCATAAAAGGAACAGCATGAACGCGCCCACACATGCCTCTCACGTATTACCAGCCGTTGTTCAGCGCATTACACCACCCGCGCTGATTGACGCCCTCAAGGAACGCTTTGGCGAACGCTGTTCCACGGCACTTGCCGTGCGCGAACACCATGGCAAAGATGAATCCTCCTTCACCGTGCCACCACCTAGCGCGGTGGTGTTTGCGGAAAGCACGGCCGATGTGGCCGCAGCCGTCAAACTCGCTGCGCAGTACAAAACACCCGTCATTCCCTTTGGCGTTGGCTCGTCTTTGGAAGGGCATTTGCTGGCGATACAAGGCGGCATCAGCATTGACGTGAGCCGCATGAACCAAGTGCTGCGCGTGAACGCTGAAGATTTGACCGTAACGGTACAACCCGGCGTGACGCGCAAAGCCGTCAACGAAGCGGTCAAATCCGAAGGCTTGTTTTTCCCGATAGACCCGGGCGCCGACGCCTCGATTGGCGGCATGTGCGCCACCCGCGCCAGCGGCACCAACGCGGTGCGCTATGGCACCATGCGCGAAAACGTGCTGGCGCTGGAAGTCGTCACCGCCAGCGGCGAGGTGATTCGCACCGGCACACGCGCCAAAAAGTCCTCCGCTGGCTACGATTTGACGCGGCTGATGGTTGGCTCTGAAGGCACGCTGGGCGTGATGACTGAAATCACGCTGCGGCTCTATCCTTTGCCTGAGGCGATTTCTGCCGCTGTCTGCTCTTTCCCCAGCATTGAGGCTGCGGTGCGCACCTCGATTCAAATCATCCAAATGGGCATCCCGATTGCGCGGGTCGAGTTGATTGACGTCAACTCCGTGCGCATGGTCAACGCCTATTCCAAGCTCAGCCTAGAAGAATCGCCCATGTTGCTGATGGAATTTCACGGCTCTCCTAACAGCGTGAAAGAGCAAGCCGAGCTGGTGCAAGAGATTGCCTCTGAGCACGGTGGCACCTCGTTTGACTGGGCGACCACGCCGGAAGCGCGCACCAAGCTGTGGACGGCGCGACACAACACCTACTTTGCGGGTGTGCAGTCCAAACCCGGCTGCCGCGTGATCTCGACCGACACCTGCGTGCCCATCTCACGGCTTGCCGATTGCTTGCTCGAATCCGTCGCCGAGGCCGATGCCAGCGGCATCCCCTACTTTTTGGTCGGCCACGTGGGCGATGGCAACTTCCACTTTGGCTACTTGATCGACCCCAACAACCCGCAAGAACGCGAAACCGCCGAAGCGCTGAACGACACCTTGGTGGCACGTGCGCTGCGCTTAGAGGGCACTTGCACGGGCGAGCACGGTGTGGGGCTGCACAAAATGGACTTCCTGAAAACCGAAACTGGTTTGGGTGCGGTCAACATGATGCGCACCATCAAACACGCGCTGGACCCCGACAACATCATGAACCCGGGCAAGATCTTCAGTTGGTGAACCAAATGGTGAAACCAGCGCACGAGATCGTCTGGTTAGAGCATCAAAGCAATGTCGGCAAACAAAAGCTGGGGCTAGTCCCCGCCATGGGTGGTTCGGTAGCCGCTTGGCAACTAGAACGCGACGGTTTTGAACCCTTTGACCTGTTCAGACCGTGGGATGGTTCGGATTACCCTGGCGACCCCTTGCGCATCGTCCGCGCCTCCTACCCGCTCGCGCCGTGGTCCAACCGCATCAGTGGCGGCGGATTTGTCGTTGCTGAAGATGGCGACAAGTTTCACGCCATCACGCCCAATGCCGCCGGCATGCCCTACCCCATTCATGGCGATGCGTGGCAACAGCCCTGGCAAGTGACACAGCAGGATGCCGCCGCGCTGGACATGCGCTTAGAGTCCAAGCACTTCAACGGCAACCCACACCACTACCGCGCCGCTCAAAGCTTCAAACTGTTTGATGGCGGCATACAGCAAAGCTTGATTGTCACGCATCTGGGCGAGGCGCCCCTGCCCTATGGCTTGGGTTTGCACCCGTGGCTGCCGCGCAACGAACAGACCACCCTGCAAGCCAAGGTCGGTGGTGTCTGGCTCAGCCGTTCGGATTGTTTGCCCAAAGAACACACCGCAGATTTCCCGCCAAGTTGGGATTTGTGCACGGGTATTTCCGCCACAGGCACCTTGATCGACAACTGCTTCACCGGCTGGGATGGCATAGCCCGCGTGACTTGGCCGGATCAAGATTTGCAATTAACTCTAAGTCAGTCAACGGTTAGCGCAGAAGTTAGCACTTACTCCGTTTCACCAAACTACCTCTTGGTTTTCCGCAAAGCCACGGGCGACCACTTTTGCCTAGAGCCCGTCAGCCACCCGATTGACGCCTTTCACTTGCCCGGCCAACCCGGCTTGCAAGTGTTACAAAAAGGCGAATCGTTGACCTTAGCCGTGTCTTGGCGCTTTGGTCAAGTGCCGCCTTCAACCGCTTTTTAAGCGCCCTTTACTTTTCAGCAGCTGCTTTCAGCTTGACCAAACCGGCTTCGAAATCGGACCCAAACATCGCCCACGTCAATTTGGTGCTGTCGTCTTGCGGCTCGAGCACGTATTCGGTGGTGTTGTGCGCTTCATGGCGGGATCTTTTCATTCCCAAGGTGACCAAGCCGCCCATTGTTTGAAGTCGGTCAAATACGCGCTGATCTTCTCCGGCGGCGCTTTGATGGTCGTGCTGCGCTCAATGCGGAAACTGTGTGGCTTGGTCGCGGCTTAGATCAAGACGGCAGCAATAAGCAGGGCGACGATGATGGCGATGGTTTTGAACAGACGTTTCTCCTTTTGAATGATTTTGTTGAAGTTCTGTGATTTTAACCGTGCTTTTTTGACTCTAGACGGCGTATTTATTGCTTAAGATGCTATTAAAAATATAGCAAAAATATCATACTTTTCCCCGCAAGCGATCAATCAGCCCGTTCAACTCTTCCATAGAGCCGAATTGAACGCTCAGTTCGCCCATTTCTTCAAACTTGCCATGGCGTTTCACGCGCTTTTTGACGCGGATTTCGACTTGCGCGGTCAAAAGGTCTGACAGCTCTTCTTCCACACGTTTCAGGTCGCGGGATTTTTCTTTTTTCGGCTTGGTCGCGACCAAATTGAACTCCGCGCTGAGTTTTTTGACCAGGCTTTCCGCCTCGCGCACTGACATTTTTTTGGCGCTGATTTGGCTGGCTGCGGTGATCTGGGTGGCGCGGTCAAGCGACAACAGGGCACGGGCGTGGCCCATGTCCAAGTCGCCCGCCATCAGCATGGTTTGCACTGGGTCGGCCAAATTGAGCAGACGCATCAAGTTGCTGGCGGCGGCGCGGGAGCGGCCTACGGCTTGGGCGGCTTGTTCGTGGGTGAGGGAGAATTCTTTCACCAAACGCTGTAAACCTTGGGCTTCTTCCAAGGGGTTCAGGTCTTCGCGCTGAATGTTTTCGATCAGCGACATGGCGGCGGCGGCCTCGTCGGGCACGTCACGCACCAGCACCGGCACGCTGTCTAGACCGGCGATTTTAGCGGCGCGGAAGCGGCGTTCACCGGCGATGATTTCGTATACCTCGCGGACAGATCCGTTTGTAAAAGAAGCCTCAGCAGAGCGACCGCTCTGCTGTTCCGCCTTATTGCGGTCTTCACGATGTTTGCGGGCTTGTTCGTCGCTCAAGCGGCGGACAAGTATCGGTTGCATGATGCCTTGCACCTTGATGGATTCGGCCAGCTCGTACAAAGCCCCCTCGTCCATGCGGGTGCGGGGTTGGTATTGCCCTGCCACCATATCGGTCAACATCAGCGTCGTTGGTGTGCCGGGATTGGCCATTTCTGCGGCTTTGGCGGCGGCCAAATTTGCAGCATTATTGGCCGCATTTTCGTCAAAAGTGGGGCCTAAAAGCGCTTCTAAGCCACGGCCTAGGCCTTTGGGTCGTTTGGTAACCATGTTTTTGTTCTCGTTCTTAATTGAAATTTGTTAATTTATTCAGCATCTCGCGTCC
>JAYWCQ010000276.1:0-5714 GCA_043780435.1 Polaromonas sp. | reverse complement strand
GCAACCCCAATTGCTCGCCAACCCAGAAGCGATAGACGCCTATACCGAGCGTTTGCTGGGCTATGCCCTGGCCATGGTGGCGGGTGAAAAAGCCCGTCGACAACCATCTCTTGGTCAAGAACTTCGATCTTGACCTAAAAAACAATAAAACATGCAAAAACCACACCAAAAACCACTGCTTCCACTCTTGTTGCTCAGCCCCTTGTTTCTAGCCGCCTGTGCCATCACAGCACCCAGCACGCAAGTGAGCGATCAAGCGGCAAGCCAGTGGTACAGCCCGCTACCGCAGACTTCGCAGACCCCGCAAACATCACAGTTGCCGCACCAAGGCTCAGTGGCAGCGCTGAGCAATTGGTGGCAAAGCTTGGGCGATCCGCTGTTGGTGGAGCTGATTGCCAGCGCCCAAGCCGCTAGCCCGTCCGTCACCGCTGCCGCCAGCCGCATAGCACAAGCGCGCAGCGCCGTGGTTACCACCGGTGCCGCAGTCGCACCCAATCTGTCTGGCGTTGCCAATGCCAGCCGTGGGGTTAGCCAGCTGAATGTGCCCTTGGCCAGTGTGGGCCAAGTGGGGCTGCAAGCCAGCTGGGAAATCGATTTGTGGGGTGGCAACCGCGCCGCGCAAGACGCCGCCCAGGCGCGCTTGGCAGGCAGCCAAGCCGGCTGGCACGAAGCGCGGGTTTCCGTGGCCGCCGAAGTGGCGAACACGTATTTGAACTTGCGCACTTGCGAACTCTTGGTCAACGTCGCCAAAGACGATGTCACCTCACGCACCGAAACCTCGCGTTTAACTGGTTTGCTGGCCAATGCAGGCTTCACCGCGCCGGCCAATGCGTCACTCGCCCGCGCCAGCAACGCGCAAAGCCAAAGCATGCTGACCCTGCAGCGCACCCAGTGCGACATGCAGGTGAAGGTCTTGGTCGCGTTGACCACGCTGTCTGAGCCTGAAATAAGGAAAAAACTCGCTGTATCCGGCGTATTTACTGTCTATACCGCTATAAATAACGTAGTAATTCCGGCGTTACCTGCGCAACTATTGGCACAACGTCCAGATGTATTTGCAGCCCAGCAAGAAGTTGTCGCCGCCAGCGGTGACGTTGGTAGCGCCCAAGCTGCTAAATACCCGCGCTTGGGGCTGAGTGGCTCGGTCGGCTTGCAGGGCATCCGATCAAGCGGCGTGGGCCTCAATGGCACAACCTGGTCCATCGGCCCCGTGTCGCTAACCCTGCCAATTTTGGATGGCGGCCGCAGCAGCGCAGCCGTTGATTTAGCCAATGCCAACTACGAAGCCGCCAGCGCCAACTACCGCGCCAAAGTGCGCGGTGCGGTGCGCGAGGTGGAGGAAGCCCTGCTCAGCGTGCAAAGCGCGGCTGACCGTTTAGGCGACGCCGCCATTGCGACCGAAGGCTACAGCGCAGCGTTCGTGGCCTCTGAAGCGCGTTTCAAAAGCGGTTTGGGCAGTTTGAGCGATTTGGAAGACACCCGCAGAACCGCGTTAGCCGCCAAAACCGCCTTGCTTAATTTAGAGCGCGAACGCAGCGCCGCTTGGGTGGCGCTTTACCGTGCGGTGGGTGGTGGGTGGTCAAGCACCGCTAAAGCCATGTAGACATTTAAAAATTCATCACAGACTCTCATCAAAGAATTTAATCAATAAGAAGCTAACAATCATGTACACATTGCCAACCCCCCAACCCAAACTGCTCGCCCTCGTGGCCGCCATCGCCCTCGTTTTAGGGGGCGCAGCCTGCTCAGGCAAAACAGACCCTGCAGCTGCCGCTAAAACACCCGATACGGCTAAAACAGACAAAGCCGGCGCAGCGCCTGCCGCTGTCAAAGCCGCCTTAACGGTCACGGCGGTGCAGCCTAGCAACAGCAGCTTGGTGCTCAAACTAGCGGCCAACGGCAACGTGGCGGCGTGGCAAGAGGCCAGCATTGGCGCGGAAGCCAGCGGTTTGCGCTTGACGCAGGTCTTGGTCAACGTGGGTGATTCGGTCAAAAAAGGCCAGTTGCTTGCCACCTTTGCAGGGGATGCCGTGCAAGCTGACGTCGCGCAAGCCAAAGCGGCTTTGATGGAAGCGCAAGCCAACGCCCTAGATGCGGCCGCCAACGCCGAACGTGCCCGCACCTTGCAAAACACCGGTGCCTTGAGCACCCAGCAAATCAACCAATATTTAACGGCGGAAAAAACCGCCGCCGCCCGCGTACAAGCCGCACAAGCGACCTTGAACGCACAAGGCGTGCGCACCCAAAACACACAAGTCCGCGCACCCGACAATGGTGTGATCTCTGCCCGTGGTGCCACGGTAGGCGCCGTCGTCGGTGCCGGTGCCGAGTTGTTCCGCCTGATCCGCGGCGGTCGTTTAGAGTGGCGCGCTGAGGTCACCAGCCATGAAATCGCCAGCATCAAACCCGGTTCCAAAGCGACGGTGACCGCCGCCAGCGGCGCACAGGTCGAAGGCACGGTACGCATCATCGCGCCAACGGTGGATGCTGCCACGCGCAACGCTTTGGTGTACGTCGATTTGCCAGCGAATACAGGTGTCAAAGCCGGCATGTTTGCCAAGGGCGAGTTTACTTTGGGTGCCGCCAATGCGCTGACGCTGCCGCAGCAAGCCTTGGTACTGCGTGATGGCTTCACCTACGCCATGCGTGTTGAGGCCAACAACAAGGTCACACAAGTGAAACTGGAAACAGGTCGCCGTGTGGGTGACGCGGTTGAAATCAAGCAAGGCGCGAAACCCAGCGACCGTTTTGTCGCCAGTGGCGCTAGCTTTTTAGCGGATGGCGATACGGTCAAAGTGGTTGATGCCAAGCCTGGCGTTGCCGTTGCCGTTGCGCCTGCTGCCACACCCACACCAACTGCCGCAGCGACAGCCACGGTTCAAGCAGGAGCGAAATAATGAACGTCTCCGCCTGGTGTATCCGCAACCCCATTGCCGCCATCATGTTCTTCGTGATGTTGTGCTTTGCTGGCGTTTTGAGCTACCAAAACATGAAAGTGCAAAACTTTCCTGATTTGGAAGTGCCCAACATTGTCATTTCGGCCAGCTTGCCTGGCGCATCGCCAGCGCAGCTAGAAACAGACGTTGCACGCAAGATAGAAAATTCAATCGCATCACTGAATGGTTTGAAAAATATTTACACCAAAGTGCAAGATGGCTCGGCCACCATCACGGCTGAATTTCGCTTAGAAAAACCCACGCAAGAGGCGCTGGACGAAGTGCGCTCTGCCGTGCAGCAAGTGCGGGCAGATTTGCCGTCTGATGTGCGCGACCCGGTGGTCAGCAAAATCAATATTGCGGGCTCACCGGTTTTGGCTTATGCCATTCGCAGCAAAAACATGGATGACGAGGCGATGAGCTGGTTTGTCGATGACACGATCAATCGCCGTCTGTTGGCGGTGAAAGGTGTGGGCTCGGTCACCCGGGTGGGCGGCGTGACGCGCGAAGTGCGTGTTGCTTTAGACCAAGCCAAGATGGCATCTTTAGGCATCAGCCCGGCAGACGTGTCGCGCCAACTGCGTTTGGTGCAACTTGATACGGCAGGTGGGCGCACCGATTTTGGCAGCAGCGAGCAACCCGTTCGCACGCTGGCCAGCGTCAAATCTGCCACAGAATTGAGTGCCATTGAGCTGTCATTGAATGGCCGGAAAATCCGTTTAGACCAAATTGCAGATGTCAAAGACACAGTCGCTGAACAACGCTCGGCCGCGCTGCTGAATGGCAAACCGGTTGTCGGCTTTGAAGTGTCTCGCAGCAAGGGCGCGAGTGAGGTGGAGGCCGGCCGTGGCGTACGCGTAGCGCTGAAGGAATTGCAAGCTGCGCACCCAGACATTGCGTTGACGGAAGCGTTTGACTTTGTGACACCGGTGGAAGAAGAGTACAGCGCGTCGATCACCTTGTTGATCGAAGGAGCTTTGTTGGCGGTGCTGGTGGTGTGGTTGTTTCTGCGCGATTGGCGCGCCACCTTTGTGTCAGCCGTGGCTTTGCCGTTGTCGGTGATTCCAGCTTTCATAGGCATGGAGTACCTAGGCTTCACCATCAATATCGTCACCTTGCTCGCTCTGAGCTTGGTGATCGGCATTTTGGTGGACGATGCGATTGTGGAGGTGGAAAACATCGTGCGCCATTTGCGCATGGGCAAAACGCCCTACCAAGCCGCGATGGAAGCGGCCGATGAAATTGGCATGGCTGTGATTGCGACAACCTTCAGTTTGATTGCCGTATTTTTACCCTTGGCTTTCATGAGCGGCATCGTCGGCAAATTCTTCAAGCAATTTGGTTGGACAGCCTCTTTGGCGGTGCTGGCATCCTTGGTGGTGGCGCGGATGTTGACGCCCATGATGGCGGCTTATATCTTGAAGCCCATCGTCAATTACGTGGCAAAAGAAGGTGCCATCATGCACTGGTACATGAAGGCCAGCCGCTGGTGCATCAGCCACCGATGGATCACCAGCGCAGCCGCAGGCGCATTTTTCATAGGTTCACTGGCACTCATCCCCTTCTTGCCGCAGGGCTTTATTCCACCAGATGACAACAGCCAAACGCAGGTGTACTTGGAGCTGCCACCTGGTACCAGGCTGTCAGAAACCCAAGCATCGGCAGAGCTTGCGCGCAGCTTGATCGGCAAATTGGAGCATGTCAAGTCGGTCTACACCACCATAGGCGGTGGCGCAGCGGGAACGGATCCTTTTGCACCCGGTGGCGCGGCGGAAGCGCGCAAAGCCACGTTGACTATTTTGCTGACCAAGCGTGGTGAGCGACCGCGCAAGCAAGTGATTGAAAACAATATTCGCCATGCGATGGAAAGCGTGCCCGCCGTGCGGAGCAAAGTGGGTTTGGGCGGCTCGGGCGAAAAATACATTTTGGCGCTCACCAGTGAAGACCCACTGGCTTTGGCCTCAGCAGCAGCGGCCATTGAGAAAGACCTGCGCACGATTCCAGGTTTGGGTTCTATTGCTTCCAGTGCCTCCTTGGTTCGTCCTGAAGTAACCGTTCGCCCTAACTTTGCCAACATGGCCGACTTGGGCGTGACCAGTGCCGCCATCGGTGAGACACTGCGCGTCGCCACCGTCGGAGATTACGATACGGCGCTGCCAAAACTCAATTTGTCACAGCGCCAAGTGCCCATCGTGGTGCGCTTGGCGGATGATGCCAAGACCGATTTGGCAACGCTGGAGCGCTTGATGGTGCCGAGCAGCCGGGGTACGGTCATGCTGAGTCAAGTCGCCAGTCTCGAGTTAGCCGGCGGCCCAGCGGTGATCGACCGCTTCAACCGTTCCCGCAATGTGCAGTTTGAGGTGGAGCTGACGGGCGTGGCACTGGGCGACATGACGACTGCTGTTGCCAAACTGCCGTCGATTCAAAATTTGCCGGCTTCGGTGAAGCAAGTCACGATTGGCGATGCGGAGGTCTTTCAGGAGCTGTTTGCCAGCTTTACTTTGGCCATGGGCATCGGCGTGCTCTGCATTTACATTGTTTTGGTGTTGTTGTTCAAAAACATGCTCTACCCCGTCACCATTTTGGCGGCCTTGCCATTGTCACTCGGCGGTGCATTTGTGGGCTTGTTGATCGCACAAAAGTCGTTTTCCATGCCGTCGTTGATTGGTTTGGTGATGCTGATGGGCGTGGCGACGAAGAATTCCATTTTGCTGGTGGAATACGCCATCGAAGCGCGCCGTGGTCGCCATGCCACTGAAACGCAGCCTGCGGTACCGC
>JAYWCQ010000275.1:0-11030 GCA_043780435.1 Polaromonas sp. | reverse complement strand
GGGCAGGTCGATATTGACCGCGTGTTTCATCACGGGCACGGTGATGATGAAGATGATCAAGAGCACCAACATCACGTCCACCATGGGCGTCATGTTGATCTCGTTCATTACCTCGTCGGTGTCGTCTTGGGTGCCGAAGGCCATGGTTTAGCCCTCAGTTTTGTTGGACGACTGGGCGCTGGTTTTTACCCGTGCACCCGTCACAAAATAGGCATGCAGGTCATGTGCAAAGCGATTCAGCTTGAGCAAAACTCCTTTGTTGCCCCGCACCAAAGCGTTGTAGCCCAGCACCGCAGGAATAGCCACAGCCAAGCCCAGCGCGGTCATGATGAGGGATTCACCAATCGGGCCGGCCACCTTATCGATGGTCGCCTGCCCCGCCGCGCCTATGCTCAAGAGCGCGTGGTAGATCCCCCACACCGTGCCAAACAAGCCCACAAACGGCGCGGTAGAGCCGACGGAAGCGAGAATCGCCAGTCCAGATTGCAGCCTGGCGGTGAACTCGTCCAGCGTGTTGCGCAGGCTGCGGGTGATCCACTCGCTCACATCAAAGCTGTCGTGCAGGTGGGGATTCGCGGCTTGCTGCACGTGTGACGTTGCTTCGATGCCCTGCTGCGCCAATTGCCGCAGTGGGTTGTCCGCGCCATCCGACAACGCTGCCACGCCTTTGGCAAAGTCAGCGCTGCGCCAGAAAGCCTCGGTTTCAGATGCAAGGCGCTTGTATTTGAAGATGTCCAGTGTTTTGATGATAATGACCATCCAGGACGCGAGCGACATGGCCAGCAGCAGCAAAGCCACGGTTTTGGTGACCAAGTCGCCTTGGTTCCAGACGTTCATCAGACCGAATTGGGTGTTCATTGAATCATTGCTCCAAAAATTTCAAATTGCTCAAAATATAGTTCATTGTCGAAGGATGTATTTCACTTCGCGCCCCATCCACATCTCCGTTGGCTTACCACCCAGCGTGCCGGGTTTATAACGGGATTGCATCACAAAATCCAAGGCTGCTTGGTCTAAACGCTCGAAACCACTTGTTTTTTGCAACTCGGCTTTGAGCGGTAAACCGTTGGCACCAATCAAAATTCTGACCATCACCGTACCCTGCTCACCCATGGTTTGGCTCATGCGTGGGTAGCGTTGGTTTGGGTTGTACAAATCATCAGCATCGGTAGAGGGTGGAACTTTTGTAACGGGCGCAGGCACAGGTGCGGGCACGGGTGCTGCAACCGCTGCGACGGGTACAGATGGCGGCAAGATGGGTGCAGGCGGCGCGATTTGAACGGGCGCGGGAGCTACTGGAGCGGGTGTTGCGGTTTCGACCGCCAAAATGGGAGGCTGCGCCTGTGTTTGCGGCGCGGACGGTTTAGGCGTCTGTTTAGCGACTTCGGGCTTGGTCGGTGGTGCTTCTTTCGGAACAACTGGCGGTGGCGGTATAGGTTTTGGTGGCTCGATGATTTGCGCCAACACCTCCACGGGCACGACCATTTCCACAGCACGCATCAACAAACCCGATTGCAGCGCCAAAATCGCCAGCGCGTGAAAAAGCAACACAGCACCTGCAATCACGACGATGCGGTGCCTGCTGAAAAAACTTGACGATGAATCGGGTCCGACCATCCGTCGATTTTAGGGTATCGCTTTCGCCAGATAAATGGCATGGTCAGATACGTCTTATTGTTGCGTTTAATGCAACAAATATGTTATTTTACAAAATCCCACGAAATTACGCTTATTTTCATAGCGCCTTAGTCAATAAATACACTGGCTATATGCCAATATCATGCCCAAACAATCGCAAAATCAAGGAACAATGGTACTTCAGCGTTTATTGATTCAAAAACAAGGTTTTACCCCTTCAAAACGTTGAGTTTTTGGCCAGCTTCCAAGAAATGGTCGCCATAATTGTCGGTCACATCATCGCCACCAGTGCCCACAGTTGCCCACACTCTGCATTGCTTGATGCAGAGTTCGCTGTCTCAAAAATTGCCCGATTTGGAGCCCAAAAGCTGGCTGTACTTCAACTATTCACACCAAATCGTGCAAGCTGCCCTCGCTGGCCAAGGCGTGGCGCTGTGCCGCATGCCGCTGATTGCCGACCATCTGGCCAAGCAGGATTTGTTTGAACTACTGCCCACCGAGCGACTAGAAACGCCTTTAGCCTACTGGCTCATCGTCGAGCCGCGCAGTGGCCAGCGCCCAGAAGTGCAGGCTTTTTGTGACTGGTTGATCACGCAGGCTGCCATAACTTCGGCGGTAATGGGCGAAACATGAACCCAAAAAGCAGATCAAAAAGTAGAAGTAAGGGATAATACTTAGTTAAGCTCACGGCCACCCGTAGCGACTCATAGCGATCCCTTTTATCCATTCTCATGATTACTCTTAAAAACGTGGTGCTGCGTCGCAGTGCCAAAGTCTTGCTTGACAGCGCCAATGTGACCATCAACCCCGGTGAAAATGTGGGCATTGTCGGCCGCAATGGCGCGGGAAAATCAACCCTGTTTGCGCTCTTGAACGGCACGCTGCACGAAGACGGCGGCGAATGCTTCATCCCAAGCCAGTGGCGCATGGGTCAAGTCGCACAGGACATGCCCGAAACCGAGCAAAGCGCCACCCAGTTTGTGATCGATGGCGACGTCACCCTGCTAGCCGCGCAAGAAGAATGCACTGCCGCTGAAGCCACCGACGACTACGACCGCATGGCCCATGCTTACACCGCGTTGGCGGATTGCGGCGCTTACGACGCACCTGCTCGGGCACAAGCACTGATTTTGGGTCTGGGCTTTAAAACCACCGAGCTGGACAACCCAGTCAACAGCTTCTCTGGCGGCTGGCGCATGCGCCTGCAACTGGCACGCGCGTTGATGTGCCCGTCTGACTTGCTGCTGCTGGACGAGCCAACCAACCATTTGGACTTGGACGCGCTGGTCTGGCTGGAAGCTTGGTTGAAACGCTACGAAGGCACCATGCTCGTCATCAGCCATGACCGCGAGTTTTTGGACGCGGTGACCGGCGTGACCGTGCAGGTCGAAATGGGCAAATTGAACCGTTTTGGCGGCAACTACAGCAAGTTTGAAGACATGCGCGCCGAGCAGCTGGAGCAGCAACACGCCGCATTTGGCAAACAGCAGGACAAAATCGCGCATCTGCAAAAATTTATCACCCGCTTCAAAGCGCAGGCCAGCAAGGCCAAGCAGGCGCAAAGCCGCGTGAAAGCACTGGACCGCATGGAAAAACTCGCTCCACTGTTGGCCGAGGCGGAATTCACCTTCGAATTCAAAGAACCTGCGAATTTGCCGAATCCGATGTTGTCGATGACCGATTGCTCCTTTGGCTATCCTGCACCCGACGACGCACCCCAAGGCACACCGCCGACGGTGATTGTTAAGCGCGTCAACAAATCCGTACTGGCTGGCCAACGCATCGGCATTTTGGGTGCCAACGGCCAAGGTAAATCGACCGTGGTGAAAACCATTGCGCGAGCGTTGACGCCGGTCAAAGGTGAAATCACCGAAGGCAAAGGCCTGAACATTGGCTACTTCGCCCAGCAAGAGTTGGACGTGCTGCGCCCGCAGGACACCCCGCTGGAACACATGATCCGCCTCGCCCGCGAAACCCAGGCCGCTGGCAAGCTGAGCAACCAGCAAACCAACGAACAATCGCTGCGCAGCTTTTTGGGCACCTTCAACTTCAGTGGCGACATGGTCAAGCAGGCTGTGGGCAGCATGAGCGGTGGCGAAAAAGCCCGTTTGGTGCTGTGCATGATTGTGTGGCAGCGCCCGAATCTTTTGCTGCTGGACGAGCCAACCAACCATTTGGACTTGGCCACCCGCGAAGCGCTGGCGATGGCGTTGAACGAGTTTGAAGGCACCGTGATGCTGGTCAGCCATGACCGTGCGCTGCTACGCGCCGTATGCGACGAGTTCTGGATGGTGACGCGCGGCGGCGTGGAGCCGTTTGATGGTGATTTGGACGACTACCAAAAGTATCTGCTAGACGAAGCCAAGCGTGGCCGCGAGGCCTTGAAAGAGGAACTGGCAGCAGAAAAAGCCGAAGCTGCTGCGGCGGCCAAGGCTGCAAAATCGAACACAAAATTGTCCAAAGGCGAGAAAACCAAGTCGCTCACCCCGCTGAAACGCGAGTTACAACAAGTGGACGACCAGCTCGCCACCTTGAACCACGAAGGCAAAGACCTGGAAAACCGCCTGGCCAAACCCCTGCAACCTGCAGATTTGGCGCAAGCTGGGAAGCGCCTGAAAACGGTGCAACAGGAGATCGAAGCCTTGGAAGCGAAATGGCTAGAACTTTCCCAAGAGATTGAAAGCGCGACGTAAACAAACCGTACCGCTTGAAATGTCACAATTTAGCGTTATATTCAAGCTTGTAAGTTTTTTTTAACTCGGTTTTGCTACTTGCAGACTCAACATTAAAGGGAAATCTCATGGGAATTATCTGGACACTCCTTATCGGTTTGGTGGTTGGCTTCATCGCTCGCGCTGTCATGCCGGGTGAGCAAACGCTCGGCTGGATCATGACGGCTGTACTTGGCGTAGCAGGCTCCTTCTTGGCCAGCTTCGTCGGTAAAGCCATGGGCATGTACGCAGACGGCAGCCCAGCGGGTTGGATTGCATCCGTCATCGGTGCGGTCGTTTTACTGATCATCTACGGCATGGTGCAGAAGAAATCCAGTTAAACGACCAGACAAGCCTACCGCTTCAAATTTAAAAAGCGCCCTGCCAGTGATTGCAAGGCGCTTTTTTTGTTATCAACACTGCACCGGATTGCGGCAAAACTTCTCCAGCTCGTGCACCGTCGCTTTGGCGACGATTTTGTTTTTAGCTTTCGCTCCTATGTCCAGGCTCAGCTTGGCTTCGTATTTCTTGAAGAACTCCTCAAACATCTCACCGCCTAGCGTGGCATAAGCCGTCAGCGTATCGGCCTTGGCATCATGCTGCAACAGCACCGCACACAGCGGCTGCGGCGCGGGGCCGCTGAGGACTTGAGCGCCTAGCGCGGGGTCGTATTGGCTGTGCTCGGCGCAGCAGTGGATCAAGTTGTCCTGCACGCCTTTGGTTGATCTGCTTTTGCGAAAGCTGATGAAGCTGACCTGCGGCGTGGGGTAAACCAGCAGGTGCGCGCATATCGCAGAAAACGCCACGATGCTGCGATTTGCGCCCACGCCGCCTGGCCAAGCATAGGTTTCGTTGTTTTTGGTGTTGAGCGATTTTGGCGGCGCGGCTTTGTCCAGATTCAGCAGAAATACGGGCGTCGCTTCAAACGGGTAATGAAACACATAGTTGGTATTGGCTTTCAAGCTGCTGGCTTTGACGGGCTCACCCTGCGCATTGCACAGCAAGGCTTTGGCATACTCGTGCGCTTGGGTGTTGGCAGCCCAAGCCATCGTGTTTGGCAAAGCAGCTGCACCCAAGCAAGCGGCACTTTTGCTGCAAGATTCGATGAAATCCCGTCTGTCCATGCTCAGCCTCCAACTTGAAGATGGATTCACTGTAAGCGAAATCGTTTTAAGTTGTCAAATTGGTCGGTAAATGTAGTTTATGAATACCGCAGTATCATGGTAATTTGCTATTAATATCATAGCAAATTAGGCGAAAAATTCGCTGGTTACATCTATATTTACGCTGAAAATTTGAGGTTTATACAACTACTTACCCCCGCCCGTATGACTCGGCACGATCAAGGCCGATTTTTGACTTGATTGTGCTGTTCTAGAACCATACTCATGTGAATACACCCAAGTGAATTCAGCGCCAAGCAAAAATATTTGCGCTGAGAAATACACCCACACCAACAGAACGACCAACGATCCAGCAGCGCCAAAAACGGATGCCACGCTGGTTGTACCCAGGTAAATCCCGATGAGGAATTTACCAATTTCGAACAAGAACGCGGTGACTGCCGCACCGATCCAGACATCCCGCCAGGCGATTCTGGCGCGTGGCATGAATTTGTAGATCATCGCAAAAAGTGACATGGTAATAGCGAAAGAAATGCTGAAATTGACCACCTGAAAAAATGTATACCATCCTTCGAAAAATCCGTGACTCCATTTGCCAAATGCGGCGATCACGGCGCTGACCACCAGGGAAATCAGCAGCAGAAACACCAGCCCCAAGACAAATCCAAATGAAAGCAAGCGGTTGCGCAGCAAAGCCCATATGCCGCTCTCGTTCAAAGGGGCGGGAACGCGCCAGATGCGGTCTAGATCACTTTGCAATTCCCCGAAAACCGTTGTGGCCCCAATCACCAGCGTGATGATGCTGACCACCGTCGCAAAAATACTCTGAGCAGGCTGATTGACATTTTTCAGCAGGCTCTGCACCGCAATGGCGCCTTCCTGCCCAATGAGACCTTGGATCTGCGCGACGATTTCTCCGCGTGCCGCTTCCTGGCCAAATACAAGACCCGCCACCGCGATGACAATGATGAGCAGCGGGGCAATCGAAAACAGCGTGTAGTAGGCCAGCGCTGCGCCCATGCTCGGGGCGTAATCGTCCACCCATGCCACGACGGATTTCCTGATCAGGTTCCATATTTGTTTGGGGTGGAATACAAATCGGAATAAGTTGTCCTCCATTAATTCATCCTTGTTTATTTTAATTTCTTGTTTGTGCATCAATTTCATTCAAAAATTAGCTTGTTTTTGCGCAGTCTTCGTCTATGTTTTCAGCAATAAGTACGACGGCTAGAGTCAATTATTACCATTGAATGCTTCAAGCTTGGCGTCGCTCCAAAATAACCAAGGCGATGCCACCCAGAATGGCGATCGAGGCCAAAATCAACCGCAACGTCAAGCTCTCACCCAAGAAAACAATGCCACCCAAGGCGGTGATCACCGGCACACTGAGCTGCACCGTGGCTGCTTGGGTGGCTTTCAGCGCGGGTAGGGCGGTATACCAAATAGCGTAGCCAATGCCAGAAGTCAGCGCACCAGAAGCAAGGGCGTAGCCAAAACCAGCCGCATCCAAAGAAGCACGCACCTCAGGCTGACTCAGCAGCAGCAAGCTTAAAACCAACGCCATAGGCGCTGCACGCATGAAATTCCCAGCCGTCACGCCGGTTGGGTCGCCTGCCCCTTTGCCACGCAGAGAATAAAACCCCCACGCCACCCCAGCCCCCAACATCAAGATTGAACCCAGCAGGGGCGGTGCCGCCAGACCTGGCAGCAAAAGACCCACCATGCCGCCCAAGGCCAGCAGCAGACCCAACAGTTGCAAGCTGCGCAGACGCTCACCCGCCCAAAAACCATGGCTGATCATCGTCGCCTGAACCGCGCCGAACAGCAACAGCGCACCCGTTGCCGCGGGCAGACTCACATAAGCAAAAGAAAACCCAGCCGCATAAACAAACAAGGCAAATGCAGATAACCAATTACCTTGACCCGTAACCGCCGTGCGTCGCAATTTAACAATCAAGAAAAGAGTCACGGCTCCAGAAAGCAGTCGAATGGTCGTGAAACTAGCCGGGTCGATGCTGGTGTGTTTCAGCGCCAGCCGACACAGCAGCGAATTACCGGCAAACGCCAACATGGCAAGCGAAGTCAGCCCGAAAATGCGCAGTGGTGACATAGGGTTTTGTTTCTGTTACAAGATCACATTGACCCCTTGAATATACCGGATTAGAGTGGTTCCCCCAAGGTCGCAGTGGGCGACTTCCTCAACTTTACAGGAGAACGATATGGCCTACACCATCGTGCATCACTTCCCGGGCGGTACCAAGGAACAATACGAAGCATCCCTCGCTGCAGTGCATCCCAACCGAGAAACCCTGCCCCAAGGCCAGTTCTTCCACGCTGCGGGTCCTTCAGCGGATGGCTGGACCATCGTGGCTGTCCACGACTCCAAAGAGAATTGGGAGACCTTTCGCGACAACATCCTGCTGCCAAAAATGCAAGCAGGCATCAAAGACGGGCTGGTCGGCCCCCCACAAGAGACGGCATTTGAGGCTTATAACCTGCAGCAGTAGTTGAATTCAAGATAAGTAATTAACCCCCACCAAGCCTTCGTAATCCACATCCTGCGTCCACAGCGTCGCATCAAACTCTCTGGCCATGCTGTAAATCACGGCATCGGCCATGGCGAGTTTGTGCTTTGCGGCGATGTCAGCAGCGGCAATAGCGCGGCGGTCGGTCAAATCCAGCACGCGGCCTTTCCGCATCACATCAAGGCAAGACAACACTGCGCCAGCGGGCAATTTGCGGCTGAGGACTTTGTGGACTTCGTAAATCGAGACGACAGGAACCAATAATTTCGTCACATCCTCTATCGCCGTGGCAAACAAATCAGCGCGAGGTGAATCGAAAAAATACTCAACCCAGCCTGAAGAATCAACCACGTTCATTCAAACTCCCTATCTGGCTCTTTTTCAATCACCAGATCAGCCGGATCAAGGTTGTAACCCTTGAGCATCCCGCGATAGGCGCTCATCGGCAGCTCAGCCTTAACCACAATCTCCTGCCCCCGCAGCTCAAAATGCAGCTTCGTCCCCGTCTGAATCCCCAATTGGGCACGAATTTTAGCGGGCAAAGTGACCTGACCTTTGCTTGAAACAATAGCGTCTGCGTGCATGCTTACCTCCAGTTATTCCTTACTTACTTACTTACTTACAGGTAAGACTGTATAGCAAGTAAGGATAAAGTCAAGTAAGACCTAATAACTCCCATTTGTTGAGGTACTTGTTCTCGTTGTCACCGAACTTACGCATCGGCGTGTCCTGATGCTGCTGCCCTTTAAGGCCGGGAGTTTTGAGCCAGCGTTGGTGAGTAGAAAGACGAGAGCGCTGAGCCATATTGAGAGAGGCCTAACGTAGAGCTAAGCTGCGGCCCGCTTGCGGGTCGTCTGGTTTGAGCGACCAGTTATACGCGCCGTTTGCTCGGTAAGTGCGAGAAGCCCTAGCAGCGCCTGATTGACCGCCTCGCCATTGGGGAACGATTTGGCAACCTTGTCGTCTAGCAAGACAAGGTTAGTTCCCTTCGATACCCGAGCGAAGTATTTGCCTCGAACACCCTTGCCCAAATCTTCGCGCCGATATTCGGCGCGCATTTCATCTTTAATTTTGCTCATAAATACCTCGTTCATGTCGTGTTGCTTTACGTGCACTGATGATTCTGATGGCTCGCCCTCGTTCGGCATGAACAACTGCCAAGAGATGTCCAAATTGCGAGAAACCAAACGTAAGCAGCCTTTGCTCACCGGCAAAGTGGTCAGGATCGGCAAAAGTGTACGCCAGTGCATCCGAAAACACCGACGCAGCTGCTTCAAACGACACACCATGTTTGCGCAGATTTGTTGCCGCCTTGGCCTCGTCCCACTCAAATCGTTGAGTCACAGTTACTCCAATGTAAGCGTATAACGTGAAGCTAAGGGGCTGCGCGCTTTTGCGTAGTCCCGCTTGAGCGTAGTGTTAGCCGCCACTTGCAGGCGCCGTTTCGTTGGAAAACCGGCGGATTCGGCTTTTGACGGTCCGGTCTCTAATAAGAGCAACCGCGCAACCGATACCGAGAACGACTGCTAGTCCGATATTTCCTTGCAGCCCCTCAAGGAAGATGGTCAGCGCCATGAGCGCAAAGAAAAACCAATAGGCAACTCGGTAGCCAGAAGTGAGCGGGTACTCCACATCCTTTGTGCAAGCCGGACAAACAAACTTTTGGAACCCAAGAAAAGATTTTTTTGGGACCGCCGTGAAATTCTGCCTACAGGCAGTGCAAACAACGTTGGCTGATGGACTTGGCATTCTGTTCTCCGGTTGATGTTACTCGTGGTGCCTAACGTAATGTATACCGCAAAACCTGCAACATAATCTGGTGACTGCGTATTAATCTAGGCATCAAAATCTCCTGAGAATGGCTCGCAGCTTGGGTTTTACGCAACTATGCTGTTAATTTTTACAGGTATAAAAAATCCATGAAACCACGCAGTCCTGTTTTGCAGTCAACGCGACTTCTAGACCAAGTACGTGAACGCATTCGGTACATGCACTATAGCCTAAGTACGGAGAAGACTTACTTACATTGGGGCAAGTTTTTCGTGCGATGGCATGGGCGCAACGGTGTGATGAGACATCCGCGCGACATGGCTGGACTTGAGATTGAGCAATTTTTGACGATGTTGGCGACTGAGCGCAGCGTGGCGGGGTAGAAACACCGCACGCCACGCTTTGGAGGCCAAATATCCGAAAGTGGGCTACACGTGGGGTTGGTTTTAAAAGGCGGTGCAGGAGCTGTTAGGTCATTCAGACGTATCAACCACGATGATCTACACCCACGTGCTCAAGGTTGCGGCGGGTGGTGCGGCCAGTCCGTTGGATACGCTGCTAATTTAGTGGTGCAAAACGCTATGAAATATATAGCTACCTAGGCAACAAATACGCCGGATACAGCCATAAATCAGCTCTTAATCTGCACCCACAACTTATCCAGCCGCTTCACGCTCACCGGCTGCGGGGTGCGGAGTTCTTGGGCGAAGAAGCTGACGCGCAGCTCTTCTAGCAGCCATCTAAATTCCATCATGCGGTCGTCGACCGCGCCTTTGCGCTCTGCGACCAGGCGCCAGTAATTTTGCTCGGACGGGCGCAGTTCGGCGAGTTTGGTGGCGTCGCGGGCGGGGTCGGCTCGGTATTTGTCCAGGCGGGCCGTGATGGCTTTGAGGTAGCGGGCGAAGTGGTGCAGTTGGGTGAAGGGGGTGAGCGCGATGAAGCGTTTGGGCATCAACCTTGCCAGCTGTGCGGCTGCGTCTGCGGTGGCTTCAGGGGCGTTTTTCGTGTCTTTGAGTTTGCGTGCCGCCGTGGCGTATTCTTGCAAAATCGTCGCGACCAAGCGGGCGATTTCACTGGAGATCAGCGTGAGACGGCCTCGGCCCTCTTCCAGGCGCTTGGTGAATTCGGCCGCGTTGGTCGGCAGCGGGTCAAGCAAAAAGGCACGATCCAGCGCTTTGGCGATGATTTGCTCGCGCAGCTCTTCCAGCGTGCCGCCGCCGGTGTTGTCCGCACTCCTGCCCACCAGCATGTAGGCGGCGGCC
>JAYWCQ010000274.1:0-5529 GCA_043780435.1 Polaromonas sp. | reverse complement strand
CAAGCCAGCCGAATAGAGTCAATTTCTTAAAATAAGAAAGTACAGCATGACACTGCAACACCGCATCCAGGAACTGTTTACGCAGCTGCAAGTTCCGCTAGAAACGCAACTGTCGTCGCCATCTCAGGTAGACGGTCTGACCGTCCACTCGCCTATTGACCAATCTGTCATTGCAATCCTGCCATGCACGCCTCTTGAGGATATTGAGTCCTTAGTAAAGCAGTCGCAAACGCGCTTTGCCACGTGGCGCGATGTGCCCGCACCGCTGCGTGGGCAATTGGTACGCACCTGGGGTGAGCTGGTGCGGAAACACAAACCCGCTTTGGCGGAGCTGATTTCGATTGAAGTGGGCAAAATCCGCTCTGAGGGTTTGGGTGAAGTGCAAGAGGTGGTTGATATTTGTGAGTTTGCAGTAGGTTTATCGCGCCAATTGCACGGCTTGGTCATCGCCAGCGAGCGCCCGGGGCATAAGCTGCTGGAATCATGGCACCCACTGGGACCTACACTGGTGATCAGCGCATTTAATTTTCCTATGGCTGTGTGGGCTTGGAATGCGGCATTGGCATTGGTCTGTGGTAATACTCTATTCTGGAAGCCCAGTGAAAAAACACCCTTGTGCGCCCTGGCGCTGCACGCCTTGTTAGAGCGCGCCATGCATCGCTGCGGCATCGCGCCTGCAGGCTTGAGCCAGCTGGTGCTGGGGGGTGACGACTTGGGGCAGTCGTTGGTGGCGCATGCTGGCATTCGCTGCGTTAGCGCCACGGGCAGCACAGCTATGGGGCGTGCCGTGGGCTTGGCATGTGCGCAGAAATTCAAGCGCAGTATTTTGGAACTGGGCGGCAACAACGCTGCCATCGTCTGCGCCAGCGCTGATTTGTCGGTCGCGCTGCCAGCCATTGTGTTTGCAGCGGCAGGTACCGCCGGTCAACGCTGCACGTCGACGCGGCGGGTGCTGGTGCATCGCTCTATCTATACCGACGTCGTTACACGCATTCAATCGGCGTATGCCAAGCTGGTGGTCGGCCAACCACTTGACGACAGTGTGCGCGTCGGCCCCTTGCTGGACGAGCGCAGCTATACCGCAATGCAAGATGCTTTGGTGCAAGCCCAGGCTGCAGGTGCCAAAGTCTGGGGCGGTGACCGGGTAAACGTAGCGGGCCATGCTGCAGGTTTTTATGTCCGCCCCGCTCTGGTGGAAATGCCCAGCCAAATCAACCCCATGCTGCAAGAGACTTTTGCCCCTATTTTGTATGCCCTGCCCTTCGACAGCTTGGACGAAGCGATTGCGCTGAACAATTCAGCAGCACACGGCTTGTCCAGCGCTATTTTTAGCACCGATTTACGCGAATGTGAGCAATTTTTGAGCGCCAGTGGCAGCGACTGCGGCATTGCCAATGTGAATACCGGCACCAGCGGCGCCGAAATTGGCGGTGCGTTTGGCGGTGAAAAAGAAACCGGCGGTGGGCGCGAGAGCGGCTCAGACGCCTGGAAAGCCTATATGCGCCGCGCGACCAACACCATCAATTACTCGCGCAGCTTGAGTTTGGCGCAGGGCGTGCAGTTTTAGCGATGTCTTAGCGACGTTTGGGTTTGGGGCACTTGCGCAGCATGGCGCAGTGGTTTTAACAGATCGCTCAAGCCATTGCTGTCAATCTCCTGCATCAACGCCAGCAGCTGGCCAATGCTGTTGTCGGGGAAACCCTCTCTGGCAAACCAGTTGAGGTAATTGCCAGGCAGGTCGGCTATCAAAACGCCTTTGTGTTTGCCGAAGGGCATGGTGGTGGTGACTAGGCGTTTCAGATCACGCGCTGGGTCTGGTGGTTCTTTATTTTGTGCTTGGCTCATAACTTGATATTGTGCCAAAAACACCCATATACTTACAGATTCCCTAGAAGATTGTCTTAACTATGTCAGATCACTATGCAGCTTTAGGCCTTGCCAGCAGCGCCACCCTTGCCGACGTGAAGAAGGCTTATCGTCAAAAAGCCGCCTATTACCATCCAGACCGCAACGATGCTGAAGATGCTGCCGACCGGTTTCGTACGATTCAAGCCGCCTTTGATGTACTCTCAGACACCGACAAGCGCCAAGCCTACGACGACAACCGCCGTCGCAATTTACTGGACAACCCGCTAGAAACAGCGCAAGGTATTTGGCATAATTACTTTAAAAATATATTTAAAACATAATGTTATATAACTTTATTAAAGTAAATTCTTAAACTAAATACAACCATGAATGACGAGATTATCATGACCACATCTGCCTACTTTAAACACCTACGCACCAGCTACCAAGCTGAGCTGGACGATCTGACTTCTGACTCTGAGGGCAAAGACGTTTTGAAAAAGCGCTTGGCTGAAAAATGCAAAGAGCTGGCTTTTTTGAAGTTGATGATTGAGCTCAGCCCCGAGATGGTGGCCGTTATTTTTCACAACGCTTTCACCATCAAACTGCCAGCGGTGATGGACGATTTGCTGAGTTTTGAGTCTGACGAACTGCCCGAATGGAGCACCCTGAGTGATGTGGTCACGCTGGCTGATTGGGCGAAAGAACCCGCAAAAGTGATTTTGGCAGAGCCGCAAGGCGAATGGTTCATGACTGTCGCCGCTGCGCTGGAATACATGTTCCACAAGAAAACCCACCGCCCTCCTTTGCATGAAAATGACGAGGAAGACTACGACAACGAAGACCATGACGGCGGCGCGGACTACGACAGCGAGCACGACAAACAAGCCAACAAAGAAGCCAAAGCCCGTGAGGAAGCGGGGCAAGATTGGATGGTTGAGCAGGGTTTTGACCGTAAGGATTAAGCTTTCCGCGTTCGAACCAACGCCGTTCGCCCTGAGGTATCGAAGGGCTTAAGAAGGCTTCGATACCTCAGCCCGAACGGATATAAGCTCAGTCCGAACGGATTTTTTTAAGTTTCCCGAATGGAATCTTGATTGAACTTACATTTATAAAAGACACGAAATGACCGAACAAACCAGCAGCCAACTCGCCCTGATCACCAAAACCCAAGCGCTTATCGCCGCTGGCGACATTGTGGGCGCGGAGTATGCGCTGGTCGAGCTGGCAGACGCTGAGGGCGACCAGGCGCTGATGGTCGTTTTGGCGCAGCTGCCACCCAAAGACATTTTGGCGGTGATGCGCGAGTATGACAATTCCAAGGAATCGGTCGTCAACCTGCTGGTGTCGCCCACACAGTTCGCGCGCGCAGTTGTCATTGAAAAGCAGTACAAAGACCTGTCCCGCACCCACTTGCGCGGCATGATGAACTCAATTTTGTTCCGCGACGGCGCAGATACTGACGATTTTTTGACCAAAATTGGTGATTTAGAAGGCGGCAGCGATGCCTTGGCAGACTATTTCTCAGAAAAGTGGAGCCGCGTGGAAGCCTTTGCGCGATCAGGCACGTTTGAAACCATGGAAGACGACGGCGAGATGTTGTCTGAAGAGGCGCTGTACAACCAGTCGTACGCCAAACCCAAAGTTGACGAAGACGACATTGCCGACCAAGACTGGATGCAGCTCGCTTGGATTTTGCGCTACAGGCTGCCCGATTTGTTCATCGAAATGATCCTGGTCCTACGCGCCAAAGCCCGTGCACATGATGCCGGTTTGGGTGAGGAAGATGGCGAAGAGGACGACGGTAAAGTTGAAACTGGCGATACAGACAGAGGCAAAGCCACCCCAGCAGCGCTGGAAGATGATGAGGAATCTGCTATTTAATGTCAATTTCCCTCTACGATTCCCGCCCCTTCTTCGAAAAAGCCCTGCAGTACGGCGTGCAGCACGGCATCATTCCGTCTGCGAAGCTGGAAGCTATTGAATCCGAAGCGCCCAAAGGCATGGTGCAAATTGCGCGCTACTTTGGCAGCGAGTATTTGCGCCCCGAAATCGAGCAAGCCAAATTACGCATTGTCAACCTCGTCAGTCTGTACCTAGAGCACAGCACGGGCGGCAATGTGCAGCTGGCGGCAGAATCGCTGCGCGACAACTCGTTTTTGTCGCACTCCAAAGCCGGCTCCACGCTGTTGAAAGACCTCATCACCCTGCCCCAAAACAGCCATTTCGGCATGAATGAGCGCACCGAATTCACGGACGAATACATCCCGCTGCTGGCCAAATGGACGCTACGCACCTTGCCTGAATTCCAAGCCGAGCTAGGAAAACGCCAAAAAGTCGCCGCCATTGTTGACGCTGCCATTCACTTGGCCGAGCAACTGGGCTTTGACGAAGAGCAACTAGAAGAAGCCGGCATGGACGCCGAAGCCGTCATCCGCACGGCATTATTGACACTGGCCGCGAAAAACAGAAAGCTGCCAGATTGGGCTGGCTTTGAGCGATTGATCACCCTTTTGCGCAAAAAACCGGCTTCCGAGGTCAAAAAAGCACTGGTTTTGCCTAAGAATCTGCCCAATGCCTTCACTGACGTGGTCGAGCTAGTGCGCAAATCCGTCATCGCCGATCTGCCCAAGCTGCTAGACCCTGAGCTGCCCTCAAGAAAGCTCTTCAACCAAACGCCCGCCTTCATGGGCCGCTACTTTTGGGTGGAAGACGCGCTCAGCGAAGTCGACACCTATGAACGCGAAGTAGACGACAAACACGCCGCCCGCATAGCCCAAAGCAGCAATACCTGGCAAAAAGCCACCCAAGGCCACAGCGACGACAGCTCGCTTTTGACCCTGTTTTTGACGATTGCAGCCGGAAGCAAACCAAACAGCCTCCTAACCGAAAAATCCGCCACCGCCTTAATCAAGAAAATCCGCAAGTCTGGAATCGATGCAGAGCTACCAGTTACCTACATCCGCGACCAAGCGCCCACTGCTTACCAAACCGACTTCTGCGAAATGTGGCAAGAGTTCATCACCGACGCCCAAAGCACCCTGAAAAGTGATTTTGACTACAATTTGCATGATGCGTTGGCGTTGTTGAGGTTGCAGTGTAATGTTGAGCAGAAGTAGGATTTAACGGTAAATTGCTATTTATTTGATAGCTATTTTGGTAATGATTACGACAACTATGAGCGAAAATAGCATTTTTATACACCCCCTGCCAGCGCCCTCTCCATAAGTTGAACAAATTCTGTTGAATCAGCAAAATAATTTGGATATGCGTTTTTCACGCGTACATCGATTCGGCTGCGACTAAAACGACATCAGTTGCAGTATCACTTCTAGATTCTTTTTCTTTTTGTAAATAAGCAGCAATTGCTCGATCAAATTCCGACAATTTATATTTGGTAATATTTTCTGCAGGTTCTAAAAGAAAATAATTAGTATCGTCGTTGGATGAGTGTTTGCGCGTTTAATAACGCCAAGCGTTTGCCTGGTTATAGTTCATTGGTCGCGCATGTGAATTTTGCAGGGGCGACTATTTATAGCAATAATTAACTTAAACCATCCAAGCGCCATCTCGATAAATCACTTGCTCATCCAACGCGACTTGCTCGGTCACGGCAAAAACATCGATGTGGTAGGTGCCGTCACCGCGTTTGAAGTTGGGTTTACCGTAGATGCCGTGTTT
>JAYWCQ010000273.1:0-3025 GCA_043780435.1 Polaromonas sp. | reverse complement strand
TCCAATTCATAGGCACTTGCGCCCAAGGTGTGCCTGGTGGAATGCCATCATCAGGCGAACCCAACTTTTCTTCATACAACCAACCACAAATCAAACACAACCAAGTTTTAGAATCAGTCACCACCAGCATCGCCTTCTTGCAAAGATTAGAATTGACCCATTGTAGGACGGCAATGACCCTGAATTACACTTTCCAACATTTAGGTGTCGGCTTAATCCGACAAATATCCAGCTTGTTACCTTGATTACTACGGGTTATCGACTACAAAAGCACAGTTTTGCGCTTCCCTCTTTGAAAATTCGAACCATGCATACAACAAAAAGCCTACACAGCGCAGTCGTCCAAGACAACAATGTCACATTGTTCGAGCGCGCCAAGCGCAGTATCCCCGGCGGGGTCAACTCTCCCGTTCGCGCATTTAAAGCCGTTGGCGGCACGCCCCGCTTTGTCAGCCGCGCCCAGGGCTCCTACTTTTGGGACGCCAACGGCAAGCAATATATAGATTACATCGGCTCCTGGGGCCCGATGATTCTGGGTCACGGCCACCCTGCCGTGCTGCAAGCGGTGCAAAAAGCCGCTTTGGACGGATTTTCTTTCGGTGCGCCGACAGAACGTGAGGTCGAGCTGGCTGAAGAAATCATCAAACTCGTACCCTCCATGGAGATGGTGCGCCTCGTCAGCTCTGGCACAGAAGCCGCCATGAGCGCCATCCGATTGGCTCGCGGTGCGACCGGGCGCGTCAAATTCATCAAGTTTGAAGGCTGCTACCACGGTCACGCCGATTCGCTCTTGGTCAAAGCCGGCTCAGGCTTGGCCACCTTTGGCCACCCCACCAGCTCTGGCGTGCCGGCAGATGTGGTGAAAGACACCCTGGTATTAGAGTTCAACAACATCCCCCAACTGGAAGAAGCCTTTGCCCTGCACGGCAAAGCGCTGGCCTGCGTGATGATAGAGCCCATCGCCGGCAATATGAACTTCGTCCGCGCCAGCCCCGCTTTTGCCACCCGTTGCCGCGAACTTTGCACCGAATACGGTGCGCTGCTGGTGTTTGACGAAGTCATGTCCGGCTGCCGTGTGGCGCTGGGCAGCGCTCAGGCGGTGCTGGGCATCAAACCCGACATCACCGTGCTGGGCAAAGTCATAGGCGGCGGTATGCCGTTGGCGGCTTTTGGCGCTTCCCGCGCCATCATGGAGCATTTGGCGCCGCTGGGCGGGGTCTACCAGGCCGGCACATTGTCGGGCAACCCTGTGGCCACCGCTTGCGGCTTGGCGACTTTGAAAGAGATTCAAAAGCCCGGTTTCTTTGAGGAGCTAGGGCGAAAAACCCAACATCTTGTCAGTGGTTTGACGCAAGCTGCCAATCATGCTGGCGTGCCCTTCTGCGGCGACAGCCAAGGCGGCATGTTTGGCTTTTTCTTGATGAACGAGCTGCCGCAAAACTATGCCAAAGTGATGACCACCGACAGCCCGCGCTTCAACAAACTCTTCCACGGCCTGCTAGACCGTGGCGTCTACATCGCCCCCGCCCTGTACGAAGCCGGTTTTGTAAGTGCTGCGCACAGCGATAATGACATCGCACAGACGATTGCAGCCGCCAAAGAGGTGTTTGCATCTCTGTAATAACTGTCATTTACCCCAAAGTCGAATTCATCCATTTCCAAACTTTTTTAAGCAAAAAATATGCCTCTAGCCGGCGTATTTATTGCCTATAATGCTATTCAATTTATAGCAACCTAATTTGCACAATTTTTATGACAACTACTGAAGCCCCTGAATCCATTGAATCCGTTGAATCCACTGCAGCCGTAACAGCCCCGCAGGCTGAAACGCAAAAACTGGTTAAACCCAAAATTGACGTCCAACCCGTCCTGCAAAAACTGTTTGAGCACTACCCACACCTCTTTGGTAACGCTTTTCTGCCCCTCAAATTGGGCACCTACCAAGACCTGATGTCCGCGCACCCCGAGGTGTTCCAAAAAGACAGCCTCAAAGCCGCGCTGGGTTTCCACGCCCGCTCCACCCGCTACCTGCAATGCGTGGCGGATGGCAACAAACGCCATGATTTGCAGGGCAACGCGGTGGAAGACGTGTCACCCGAACACGTCTACCTCGCCCTTTTAGAGCTTTTCCGCCGCCGCGTCATCAGCAACGCCAAAAGCCGCACCAAGCTTGATTTGCGCCCGACCTTCCGCAAACAGCTCATCGCCGCCTTTGTCGCCTCCGGCTTGAGCCGCCAAGACTACCAGCTGCGCGTGCAAAATGCCGATGTTGAAGCCACTGCACTGCTAGAAGAAGCCCTGGCCGAGCACGACGCCAAACAAGCCAAACAAACCGCCCTCAAACGCGCCTTTGAGAGCAGCGGCAAAAAGACCGCTGAATTTGCGGAAATGTATGGTTTGGATTTGGTAGACGTTGAGAGAATGCTATCCAATAAATAGCACCTTAGGCAATAAATACGCCGGCTAGAGGCATATTTTAAGGGTATTTTTAGCCCTATTTACGGCTTTTCACTGCTTTCGCTATCCGCCGACCTATATGGGCGAGCCGATTGCTTGCACATACTCGTCAAAAGCTGCTAATTTGGAAAAGCCATTGTTACAAGGCAGCAGCTATTTCGCCGATGCTTTAGACGAATCTTAATTTTATATTTGCATGATGGTGTAACGATCTGCAAAAAAGTCGACTATTTTTTCTTCAATTTGTTACTTCTTTTGTAGCAACACCAGTTCAAAATACCAAGCGATTTACAAAAAACTACATTTGATTCATACTTTTATTAAAGCTTACTTAAAATTAATCAATCAAAAATAATAGCAAACTATTGTTTATTTTCAAACCTTTAATTCATGGTAACTTTTAATTAACGCTTTAGTTCCTACCTTTTGCAGATGTGAATAATCACCCATTTTGGGGATTGCCATCCTATTTTTACAAGCGTAAACTTACTCTCAGACACCGCCAAAGTGCTGCTAAAGTTCTAACCAACAAAAGCTGTATCGGCAAGCGAGGTCGATCAACAGATAT
>JAYWCQ010000272.1:0-4776 GCA_043780435.1 Polaromonas sp. | reverse complement strand
GCTATCGATCAGTCTTGGGCCTGTCGTCCACACTGCAAACCACTCGCAGCACTTCCGTTAGGCAGATACCCGATCACTACTAGTCTTGCAACTTTGTATCAACCGAGCCCTCGATTATGGCATGGATTTAGCGCACGTTCAACTTATTTATGACTATTTACGACATTTCACAGCTTGAGCCGTCTAAATTTCTATGTTTTTTGCTCTTTCGCTGTTTATTAAGTGCTCGCAGGCTCGCCAATCGCCATTTCCCCACCCAAAGCTGCCAGCAATTCAGGAATCAACTGCCGCAATTCGCCTGTTGCAATCGCCGTATCCGCATCAAAACTATCTTCTTTTTCTTGGGACGTTCCGTCAAACACACCGTCCAAGAAAGCAATTTTCTTGATTTGCAAGGTGTCGGTCAGCACAAACGACACCCTAGCCATCCAGGTCAACGCCAATTTAGTCGGCACCTTGCCACTGATTATGTGGGCGCTCACTTCCTCAATATCCAAGGGGTGACGTGAATAGCGCACCACGGCTTTACTTTCGTCGGGCGATTTAAGCTCGCATTCGCGGTCAATCGTGAAGCCCGCAGGCGGCGCTTGTGTCGCCAGCCAATCCGCCATTGCCACGGCGCTTGAGGTTTGGGTGTTCAGCGGCATGACTGAAAAACCATCCAAACATTTCACCAAGTACGTGATCACCTCATCAGCCTTGGCTGTGCTGGATGCGCCAATCGTCAGCAACTGCGCTTTAGCATCAATCCACACCAGTACGCTAGACAGCTTGGTAAACGCCAGCGGCATCAGCGACAGCTTGATGTCTTCTTTGATCTCTTTCGTCTCGCGTTTGCCCGGCTTGCGCCCAGTTGCAGCCTCTATTTTCAACAATTCTTCTTTGGCTTTGCGGTTAACCACCGAGCTAGGCACGGCTTTCACCTCCACCATCAGCTTCAGCACGATTTGCCCAGCGACAGACTCCGCCAACAAGCCATTCTCCTCACCTCTAGGCTCAGTCCAACCGACGGCTTTCTCTTGGCTTGCGCCGCATTCAACGTAACGCGAAGCCTCTAATCCTGCTTCAATACGCTCTAAATCAGCCGTCCAAGTGGGTGCAATGCGATAAATGAGGGCGTTTTTGAACACGGGCAGCCTTTATGAATGAATAATCGAGGGATAGTGGTGAGAAAGTGCAATATTTACCGCCTTCAAATTTGCTATATTTACAATAGCACCTTAAGCAATAAATACGATGGCTATAGCCATATTTACCTCTATTTTAAACGATTTAAGCAATTCAAAAGCAAAAAAGAGCGACTAAGCGCTCTTTTTAACTCTCGCCGAAGCTAATCGGCTGACTTATCAGACTTATTTACTTGTTGAGGCTCGTTTTGTCGCTGCTTTCACCGTCTTGACCGCTACTTTTTTAGCAACAACAGCTTTTTTAACCGCGACTTTTGGTGCTACAGCAGGCTTGGCGGTAGGTTTAGTAGCTGATTTAGCCGGAGCTTTCTTCAGCTGTGCACTGAGTTCGTCAACGCGCTTAGCCAAAGCTTGAACCTCTTTAGCAGTTGGCATGCCCATTTTGCTCAAAGCTTTGGCCACGCGCTCTTCAAAGATGTTTTCCAGCTTGTCCCACTGACCTGTTGCCTTTGCTGTGATGTCTGTGGCCACGCCCGTCGCTTTGGCGGAGATGCCGTTGGCCATGTTGGTCATTTTGCTGGTGGCCTCGGAGATTTTTTCTTCTGCGGCTGCTTGCGTCTTGCGCTGCAAGCCCATGCCATCTTTAACTAGGGTTTCAAACACTTTGCCGCCTTCGGCCTGTGCCTTGGAGAATGCGCCCAAGCCGGCCAACCAGATTTGCTGTGCAGAGTCTTTAACGCTGCTGACCAACTGTGCACCAGTCGCGGTGTGAGCTTGGGTTTGATCGGTAGATTTGTGTAATTTCTTGACCATTGGGCCTCCAAAGTTAAAAGTAAAGCAGAAAAAAGCGGTGGCAAACGACTTGTGCGTTGTGTGGGTTACTTTAACCTTAGAAAGGCTACCTGTTTAGGTGCTGGGTACTAGAAATCTAGAGTCTAAGGACTAGCAAGTATTGAGGTAACTACAACGGCACAGAACTAGCCCGCAGCATCAAAACCCACATAGCAACTTGGCTAAAACTCGGTTTAATCACCCAAGACACGCTAGACCGATTAAACCGCATCTTTGACTCTTTAATTACTGCGCAGACTTACAACAACATGGCAGGCACACACGCCGCAGTGCGAGAGATTTTGCAAGAAGCCTATAGCCACCATCGTGGCCTAGACCACACTAAAAACGAAGAAGATGACGATGAATATGATGCAGAGCCAGTAAAGCGCAAAGCGCCTGCAACTGTGCCACTCAACCGTGTGGCAGCTAGGGCGTTAAGTTTTAACTTGACTTACTTACTGACTCGCGCCCATATTGGCAAATAATGCTATGCTATTTATAGCTAATTAGGCAACAAATATGCCGGCTATAAGTGCATTTTAAGGATATTTACTCAAAACTTCTTTATGGCGATAACAACCCACCAAATGGTCGTTCACCATGCCGCTGGCCTGCATGAAGGCATAACAAATGGTGGAGCCGACGAATTTAAACCCGTGGGCTAGCAGCATTTTGCTCATCGCGTCAGATTCTGCTGTTTTTGCGGGCACTTGGGTAAACACTTTCCATTTGTTCACGATTGGTTTGCCACCCACGATTTGCCATAGAAAAGTATCGAAACTGCCGTACTTTGCCTGCACGGCCAAGTAGGCGCGGGCATTGCCAATGGTGCTGTTTATTTTCAACTTGTTACGCACAATACCAGGGTCGGCCATGGCTGCGGCAATATCAGCCTCGGTAAACGCCGCTATTTTTTGGGCGTCAAAATTTTTAAAGATGCGTTTGTAGCCCTCGCGTTTGGCCAATACCGTGCTCCAGCTCAAGCCAGCTTGCGCGCCTTCAAGGGTCAGGAGCTCTAGCAAGTCTCGGTCGTCACGCATGGGCACACCCCATTCGGTGTCGTGGTAGTGGCGGTTCTAGGCTTTTGCTTTCGCACCACGGGCAGCGCGTGAGACCATCTTGTGGCACTTCTTGTGACATAACTTGTGGTTTGTCTTTTTTTGAAGGGTCGGTTGTCATGGTTTTTAGATCATTTTCTATTTTATTGTTAGATCACAAAGCAGCGATAATCCTAGCAGTACTGAATACAGACTATTTGTATTCTTATTAGTAGCAAGTTCAACATAGTCTTAGGAGTTTGGCATGATTTTGGTCACGGGCGGGGCGGGGTTTATTGGGGCTAACTTTGTGTTGGACTGGTTGGCAGCGCATGACGAGCCTGTGCTCAATTTGGACAAGCTGACTTATGCGGGGAATTTAGAGAATTTGGCGTCACTTGCCAATGACAAACGCCACGTTTTTGTGCTGGGCGACATTGGCGACAGGGCTTTGCTTGACGCGCTACTGGCAAAACACCAACCTCGCGCAATCATCAATTTCGCCGCAGAATCGCATGTGGACAGGTCCATTCATGGGCCGGAAGACTTTATTCAGACCAATATAGTGGGTACGTTTCACCTGCTGGAAGCGGTGCGCGGGTATTTTGGCAAATTAGAAGGTTCAACGAAGACTGATTTCAGATTTTTGCATGTATCGACGGACGAGGTGTATGGCTCACTCGCCCCCCAAGAGCCGTGTTTCACAGAGAAGCACCAATACGAGCCGAACAGCCCGTATTCAGCCAGCAAAGCAGCCAGCGACCATTTGGTGCGCGCCTACCACCACACCTACGGTTTGCCCGTGCTGACGACCAATTGCAGCAACAACTACGGCCCCTATCATTTCCCTGAGAAACTGATTCCGCTGATGATTGTGAACGCCTTGGCGGGCAAAAACCTACCGATTTACGGTGACGGCCAACAAATTCGCGATTGGTTGTACGTGAAAGACCACGCCAGCGCGATTCGCCGTGTGCTGGAAGCCGGCAAGTTGGGTGAGACTTACAACGTGGGCGGCTGGAACGAGAAGCCGAACGTCGAGATTGTGAACACCATTTGCAAGTTGCTTAATGAATTGCAGCCCCGCGCTGATGGTAAAAGCTACGCAGAGCAGATTACCTACGTGACTGACCGCGCCGGCCATGACCGCCGCTACGCCATTGACGCCAGCAAGATTGAAAAAGAACTGGGCTGGAAGCCGGCTGAAACCTTTGAATCAGGCATACAAAAAACCGTTGAATGGTATTTAAGCCATACCGATTGGGTAAGCCATGTGCAAAATGGCAGCTACCGTGAGTGGGTGAACAAGCAATATGCCAGCTAATCCGCTGACAAGTCCCTAGTTACAAGCTCATATGCAAGTTCAAAAAATACTTCTATTCGGTAAGGGTGGCCAAGTCGGGTGGGAGCTGCAACGCAGCTTAACGCCGCTGGGCGAGGTGGTTGCTGTTGATTTTGACAGCACAGATTTTTGCGGTGATTTCACCAATCTTGCCGGCTTGGCTGAGACTGTGCGCTTGGTCAAACCCAGCATCATCGTCAACGCTGCAGCGCATACCGCCGTGGACAAGGCGGAGTCTGAGCCTGACTTGGCTCGCACCATCAATGCCCTGGCACCCGGCGTGATTGCAGCTGCGGCGCAAAAGCTGGGCGCTTGGTTGGTGCATTATTCGACCGACTATGTGTTTGACGGCTCGGGCAGCCAAGCTTGGAAAGAGTCCGACACGCCATCGCCGCTGAGTGTGTACGGCCAAACCAAGTGGGAAGGCGAGCAAGCC
>JAYWCQ010000271.1:0-7369 GCA_043780435.1 Polaromonas sp. | reverse complement strand
TTTGCTGGGCGCAAAAAAAGCATACCAAAGATCGACCTCAATGTCTTTGATACCCATTTCGCCAAATGTCGCCACATTCGGGGCAACAGGGTGACGCTTGGGACTGCCCACAGCCAGCGCATTCAGCTTGCCAGCACTCACAAATCCCTGTGCAATGTGCACTGGCAAAAAGCCAACCATAATTTCACCTGACAAAATATCTTGTGTGTAACCCGCTGTGCCACGGTAAGGGACATGCAGCATAAAAAGATTTGTTTTTGCCTTGAACAACTCCATCGCCATGTGGTGTGGTGTGCCAATACCTGGCGAGCCAAAGTTGATATAGCCCGGCTTTGCCTTGGCTTGCGTGACCAATTCATTCACCGTTTTGATACCGGTTTTAGGGTTGCTGACCAGCATCAAGGTTCCCCAAGCAGCCAAAGATACCGATGAAAAATCTTTGGTTGGGTTAAATGGCACGTTTTTGTATAACTGAGACGCCATCAGCATCGTATTCGCCCCCATCAGCACGGTATAGCCGTCAGGGTTGGCTTTGGCGACCACATCTGCACCGATGTTGCCGCTGGCACCAGCCATGTTTTGCACGACAACAGGTTGCCCTAATTTGTCGCTTAGTTTCGGCGCGACGGCGCGAGCAATCGTGTCCATGCCGGTTCCTGCCGTAAAAGGAACAATGATTTTGATGGTTTGTGCGGGCCAAGTCTGCGCCTGTGCAGCCCATGCGGTCATTCCCAGCACACTCAAAACTGCCAGCTTCAATACATTGTTTTTCATGAAATTGCCTCTATGAACTCTGAAGTTCTTTAAATGTTGATCTTAAAAACACGTTGCGCATTGGTCTGAAAAAACTTCTTCTTGTCTTCATCACTCATCTGCATATTGTCCATGACGGTCACCTCATCAACTGCATACTGATAAGGATAGTCCATCGCGTACATCACGCGATCGACGCCGATGACGGATTGTGTGAATTTAATCGCCGGCTCCCACGCCACGCCGCTGTTGGTGATGATAAAGTTTTCTTTCAAATAATCGCTTGGCTTTTTAAGCAAGGGTTTGATGCTTTCATAGCGTTTCGACTTCACTGTGGCCTGATGCATGTAGTCTAAGCGGTAAGCCCAAAAGGGCAAGGCTTCGCCCATATGGCCGATGATCATTTGCAGCTTTGGAAAACGATCAAACACGCCGGAGGTGATGATGCGCAGCGCATGCAAGCCCGTCTCCACCCCAAAACCATAAATCGCACCATCCAAACCACACTCTTGAAAGGGTGCAAGCATGTTTTTAGGTAACGAGTTGGGGTGCAGATAAATCGGCACATCGTGGGCTTCAGCAGCCGCAAAAATATCCCAAAATTTCGGGTCGGACAAATACTCGCCCTGCGTGTGCGAGTTGATGATGACCGAATGCATCCCCAGCTTGGTCACGCCCCGTTCGATCTCTTTGGCGGCCGCCGTCGGGTCTTGCGGCGCGACAGCAATCATGCCGTTAAAGCGTGTCGGGTGACGGCGCACAGCTTCTGACAATTGGTCGTTCGCAAGCATGCTGAACGACACAGCTGTCGCTTTGTCCATCACCTGCACGCCCGGCGCGGTCAGCGCTATGACTTGGTGGTCGATGCCCGCCTCGTCCATGTGCTGCAGCCGCACTTGGTCCAGATCCTTCAAGCAGCGCATGATGTGCGTGGCTCGCGTGCTGGGGCTGCTCATGTAAAAGCCCATCAGCCCTTTAAAACCTGGATCCACATCGTCTTTGGCAAGAATTTTACGGTAAATATCCAGCATTTCAGGCGGTGCAAACGCTTCTTCAGTGGCTATCCGTAAATATGGCGTCTTAGTCATGGTTAAGCTTTAAAAATTTGGTTTGCATGCTAACTATTATTAGTTATTATTTACGTATGACCATCCATATTTTCCCTTAGACTCTTACATTAGCATCCAATATAAATAAACGTGCCTGCCTTTAACAACCTTTCACAGCTTTACGCTCGCCCCGGCTTTCTTTTGCGCCGTGCACATCAAATTTCAGCCGCCGTTTTTGAAGATGAATGCAAAAGTGTAGCACTCACACCCGCGCAGTTTGGCGTGTTGTGCGTGCTGCACGCCAGCCCCGGACTGGATCAATCGTCATTAGGTCGGGCGCTGGGTTTTGACAAGGTCACCGTCATGCGCGTGATGCGCGGTTTGGAATCGCGTGGCTTGATAGCCCGTGTCTATGCAGCATCCAACCGCCGCAATCTGTCCATCACACTGACTAACGCTGGGCTTGATTTGCTCATGCAGACCCAAGAACCCGCTGAACATGCTTACAACCGGCTGATGTCTCCGCTCAACCAAGAGCAGCGACAACACCTCGTCTACCTGTTGCAACTGCTCACGACGGGTCTGGAAGGCGAAGCGCGGGCCGCGTTTGTGCCGCCGAGCAATGAAGCAGAAAGCCCTAAAGTTTCCACTTCGTAAGCGCCGCATCGTCACTAGCGCGCGCATCGACCCAACGCGCAGCTAAGTTTGCCTGTGGCGTTTGTTCTTTTTTCCAGAACGGTGCTTGCATTTTGAGGTAGTCCATCACGTACTCACAAGCTTTGAACGACTCACCTCTGTGAGCGCTTGTGACGGCCACCATGACGATTTGATCCATCGGTTGTAGCTTGCCAATGCGGTGAATCACCCGCACGGCGTAGATGTCAAACCTCGCCATCGCCTCATCAATTGTCGCCTCGATCGACTTTTCGGTCATGCCGGGGTAGTGTTCCAGCTCCAATTCGCTGACGGCATCGCCATCATTGACATCGCGTACCGTACCGACAAATGAGCAAACCGCACCTACACGTTTGTCTGAAGCACACAGCTTGGCAATTTCGGCGCTGAGGTCGAAATCTTCAGTTTGGACAACAACTCTGTTTAGCATAGCATTTCCTAGCCGCCCGTTACCGGTGGAAAAAACGCCACTTCGCAGCCTTCCAGCAAAACAGCCGTGTCGTCACTCATGTCTTGGTTTAAGGCCATTCGCAAGGTTTTGCCTTTGAAAGCAGCATCCAAACATTCTTCATACGCGCCACCACGCGTCGCCAATTCATAGCGCAGTTGTCCCAGCGTGGTAGCGCTGGTTTGCAGCACCTCAGAGCTTTGACCAATGGACTCGCGAATCGAAGCGAAATATTTAACGGTGACTTTCATGGGCGTTTTTAAGATAAGAGTTCAGCAAAAGACACCCACTGAACCATATCACCAATGGCAATCGTCTGCCCGGGCGGGTTATTGACCAGGCCATCGCCCCAGGCGGCGGAGGTCAAAACCCCAGAACTTTGGTTTGGGAACAAGTCCAAACCACCGGCTGCATTGCGTTTAACGCGCAGAAATTCACGGCGCATATCAGCTTTGGCCCACGTAAAGTCTGCCCGAACAGCGATGGATTTTGTAGTGATTTGATCAACATCTTGAATGCCCTGCAATTTGAGCAGAAATGGGCGAACCAAGAGCAAAAACGTCACAAAACTAGAAACAGGGTTGCCGGGTAGGCCGATGAAGTGGGCTGCACCCGTGGCATTGTTGACCTTGCCATACGCAAACGGTTTGCCCGGTTTGATGGCGATTTGCCACAAATTCAGCTCGCCCAGCGCCTGCACGGCGGGTTTGATGTGGTCCTCTTCCCCGACAGAGACACCGCCGCTGGTCAAAATCAGGTCATGCCCTTCCGCAGCACGACTTAAAGCCGATTTGGTTGCATCCAAATTGTCAGGCACGATGCCCATATCGGTCACTTCGCAGCCCAGCCGATGCAGCAAAGCGCGTAAAAAGAAGCGGTTGGAGTTGTAAATGCTGCCGGCGGGCATGTTTTGCGGGGCAATGTCGCCAGGCATCACCAGCTCGTCACCCGTGGAAAACAGCGCTACTTTGGGTCGCCGCACCACGGGCAGCGTGGCCAAACCGATGCTGGCTGCCAAACCTAAAGACGCAGGCGTGAGACGCTCGCCCTGCTGCAGCACCACCGCGTTCAAAGCCACGTCTTCACCGGCACGGCGAATCCATTGACCAGACTTGGGAACGGCATTGACACGAATTTGGCTGTGGCCATCAACTTCAGCTAGAACTTCGCATTCCTCCTGCATCACCACCGCATCCGCACCTTCTGGAATAGACGCACCTGTGAAGATACGCGCCACCGTGCCAGCCTGCAAAGCCGTGCCGACGCTGCCTGCCGGGATGCGTTGGCTGACGCTGAGCACCGTTCCCACAGCGCCCACATCCGCACAGCGCATAGCATAACCGTCCATGGCGCTGTTGTCCTGCGGCGGGACATGCAGGCTGGAGAGCCTGTTTTGCGCCAAAACGCGGCCATCGGCGTCGAAAGTGGAAATCTCCTCAATGCCTGACAGAGTATTGACCTGCTCGAGCAGCTCAGCTAAGGCAATATCCAAGGGTTTCAACGGTGCGCGTGCAGGTGTCATGGTGGTTTACATCACTCTTTTCAACATTATGTTAATATACTTTTAATAGCAGCCCAGGAAATAAATACGCCATCTATAGGCATAAATTACCATATTTAGGCACTAAAACTGCTTTTAAGCACACTTTTTAACGATAAATGCCTTCAACAGCGCCACATCCGCCGGCATGTTGACCACACGCTTGGGCAAGGCTTCGATACCTTCAAACTTGGCTGGGCGATCTGGCTCACACCCCAAGGCTTCAACAATCGTTTCCGCAAACTTGATGGGCAAAGCGGTTTCTAGGACGATCATCGCCGTGCCAGCTTTGACTTGACCAGTCTTGATAACGTCCCGCGCCACTTTCAAACCGTCTGCGGTATGGGTATCAATCATCGCCGCGTGCTCTTTGTAGGTGCTGCGAATGGTGTTCAGGCGGTCGCTGTGTGTGCTTTTGCCGCTCAAAAAGCCATATGTCGTGGCAGCCTCTTTGAAGGTGGGGTCTTGGCTCAAATCAAATTGACCCGATTTCGCCAACTGCGCTGTGAACAAATCCTTGGTCTTGGCCGCATCGCGCCCGAGTAAATCAAACACAAAGCGCTCAAAGTTGGACGCTTTGGAGATATCCATCGACGGGCTGGAGGTTTCGTGCGTATCGCTACTGCCCCGCACGCGGTAGACGCCGGTGCGGAAAAACTCGTCCAACACGTCATTTTCATTGGTGGCGACGACCAGTTTATCAATAGGCAAACCCATCATCCGGGCCACATGACCAGCACAGACGTTGCCGAAATTGCCACTTGGCACGGCGAAGTTGACCTTTGAGGAGTTCGACCCCGTCGCTTGAAAGTAACCTGCAAAATAATAGACAACCTGTGCCAACAAACGCGCCCAGTTGATACTGTTGACCGTGCCGATTTTGTATTTTTTCTTGAATTCGAGGTCGTTCGATACGGCTTTGACCATGTCTTGGCAGTCGTCAAACACGCCTTCAATGGCGATGTTGTAGATGTTCTCGTCCATCAGGCTGAACATCTGCGCCTGCTGGAAGGCGCTCATGCGGCCGTGCGGGCTGGTCATAAAGACGCGCACCCCGCGTTTGCCGCGCATAGCGTACTCCGCCGCGCTGCCGGTGTCGCCGCTGGTCGCGCCGAAAATATTCAGCGTCTCACCACGTCGCGCCAGTTCGTATTCAAACAAATTACCGAGCAACTGCATCGCCATGTCTTTGAACGCCAGCGTCGGGCCGTTAGACAAGGCTTCCAAGTACAGCTTATCGTCCAGCTCTTTAAGCGGCACGATTTCTTTTGTGCCAAACACTTCTTTGGTGTAGGTTTTGCGGCAAATGGTCTGCAAGTCAGCGGCAGGAATGTCGTCAATGTAGAGCGACAAAATCGCAAACGCCAAATCCGCGTAGCCATGTTTGTCGTAAATGTCGCGCAGTTTGCCCAAGGCAATGTCGTTGATCTGCGGGTAAACCTCGGGCAGATACAAACCGCCATCGGGGGCTAGACCTTCGAGCAGGATGTCGCAGAATTTGCGTGGTGTGGCGTCGCCGCGAGTGGATAAATAATTCATGGATTTGATTCGCTTCTCTACGTCGCTTACGCCAACTCTTCCTTACGGATACGTGTTATCGGCGCCAATACGCTGCTCAAAGCCTGCATTTGCAGCATCGCGGCATTCATTTTGGACTCAACGCAATCGTGCGTCAAAATAATCACGTCGGTCTGGGTCGAGCCTTCGCCGCCCACTTCATCGGCCTCGCGCTGCAGCACGGCGTCGATGCTGATGCCGGCGGTCGCCAAAATTCCGGTTACTTTAGCCAATACGCCGGCTTCGTCCGCCACGCGCAGGCGCAGGTAGTAGCTGGTGACGATGTCGCTCATAGGCAAAACTTGCAAGTCACTCATCGCGTCGGGCTGGAAGGCCAAATGCGGCACGCGGTGGGCGGGGTCGGCGGTGTGCAGGCGGGTGATATCGACCAAATCGGCGATCACGGCGCTGGCTGTTGGCTCAGAACCTGCGCCTTTGCCGTAATACAGCGTGGTGCCAACGGCGTCTCCCTGCACCATGACGGCGTTCATCGCGCCTTCGACATTGGCGATCAGGCGTTTGTTGGGCACGAGACTTGGGTGAACGCGTAACTCGATGCCTTCTTTGCCGTTGGCTTGCACACGTTTGGTGATGCCCAAGAGCTTGATGCGGTAGCCCAGTTGTTCAGCGTATTTGATGTCTTGTGCGGCTAATTTGGAGATGCCTTCAACGTAGGCTTTGTCAAACTGCACAGGGATGCCGAAAGCGATGGCTGACATCAGCGTCACTTTGTGCGCGGCGTCCACACCTTCGATGTCGAAGGTCGGGTCGGCTTCGGCGTAGCCCAGCGCTTGTGCGTCTTGCAGGGCGGCGGCGAAGTCCAGGCCTTTGTCGCGCATCTCGCTCAAGATGAAGTTGGTTGTGCCGTTGATGATGCCGGCGATCCACTGGATGCGGTTGGCGGTTAGGCCTTCGCGCAGGGACTTGATGATGGGAATACCGCCGGCAACTGCGGCTTCAAACGCGACCATCACGCCTTTGGCATGGGCTGCGGCAAAAATCTCGGTGCCGTGCACGGCGAGTAGCGCTTTGTTGGCGGTGACCACGTGTTTGCCTGCGGCGATGGCTTCCATCACCAGCTGTTTGGCGATACCGTAGCCGCCAATAAGTTCAATAACGATATCAATCTCAGGGTTGGCGATGATGGCACGGGCGTCGTTGACGACTTTCACGTTAGCGCCTACAACGGCTTGTGCACGGGCGGTGTCAAGGTCAGCTACCATCGTGATTTCAATACCACGGCCAGCGCGGCGCTGGATTTCGTTTTGGTTGCGATTGAGGACGTTAAACACGCCGCTGCCGACGGTGCCGATGCCTAAGAGGCCAACTTGGATAGGTTTCATAAAC
>JAYWCQ010000270.1:0-3634 GCA_043780435.1 Polaromonas sp. | reverse complement strand
CAAGATGAGTATTCCAACCGAGGAAATAAATACAAACTCCGTTCGGGCTGAGCCTGTCGAAGCCTTCACAAACCCTTCGACAAGCTCAGGGCGAACGGCCGGGTTAGAGCCGCATCTTTTAATGATGACCGCCACCCCCATCCCACGCACGCTGGCGATGAGCTATTACGCCGATCTGGACGTCTCCACCATCGACGAACTGCCCCCCGGTCGCACCCCCATCGTCACCAAGGTGGTGAACGATGCCCGGCGTGACGAGGTGATTGAGCGCATCCGCAGCCAGCTGGCCGAGGGGCGGCAAATCTACTGGGTTTGCCCGCTGATTGAGGAAAGCGAGGCGCTGGATTTGACCAATGCCACCGAAACGCACGAACAGCTGTGCGCCGCATTGGGCGATGTGCAAGTCAAAGACACAGAGGGTAATAACCAACCCATCATGGTTGGGTTACTCCATTCGCGCATGCCGGTGGCGGAGAAAAAGGCGGTGATGGCGCTGTTCACCTCTGGTCACATGCAGGTGCTGGTCAGCACCACGGTGATCGAGGTCGGCGTGGATGTGCCGAATGCCAGTTTGATGGTGATCGAGCACGCCGAGCGCTTTGGCCTGTCGCAACTGCACCAGCTGCGCGGCAGGGTCGGGCGCGGGGCGGCGGCGTCGGTCTGCGTACTGCTGTATTCGACCGGTGACGCACCCCGATTGAGCGAGACGGCCCGCGCCAGATTAAAAGCCATGGTCGAAACCAACGACGGCTTTGAGATTGCACGGCGAGACTTGGAGATTCGCGGCCCCGGCGAGTTTTTAGGCGCACGGCAATCCGGCGCGGCGCTGTTGCGTTTTGCCGATTTGGCAACGGATACTGAATTGTTAGACCAAGCGAGGGAACTTGCACCCCTCATGTTGGATCAATACCCAGCACTCGCGCAAAAGCACGTGCAGCGCTGGTTGGGTGGTAAGGCGGAGTATTTGAAGGCTTGAAATACATTCAGTATGATGGCTGTATGACGACACAAAAAATAGATTTCACAGCCGCCCATTCTGTATTGCAAAACGCAGTCGATGGGCAGTTATTGGCAGGTGTTTCTGCCGCCGTGATGTTCAATGGCGAGGTCGTTGATGCCTTTTGCACGGGCATGGCGGACATGGAAAGCGGCGAAGCGTTGCGGGTGGACCATATCCATCGCGCGTATTCGAACACCAAAATCATGACCTCAATGTTGGTATTGAAATTGGCTGACGACGGCTATTTTTCTATCGATGACGCTATCAAAAATTGGGTCCCAGCGTTTGGAAAAGTGCGCGTTTTGAAGCCGAATGCGACGACCCTGGATGACACAGAAGCCTTGCAGCACGACATCACCATTCGGCATTTGCTGAGTCATCAAGCGGGGTTGAGCCACGGCGTGTTTGACATGGGGAGTTTGATTTTTAACGCTTACCACGCATCAGGTGCACGTAAAAGTGATACGACTTTAGCGCAGCTGATGGAGCAACTTGGTAGCTTGCCACTCATCTACCAGCCTGGGCAAGGTTGGGAGTATTCGATGGCACCCGACGTGTTGGCTCGCTTGGTTGAGATCGTGACAGGTGAGGTCTATGCCGATGCGCTTAAAACACGACTCTTCGCTCCGCTTGGCATGGTCGATACAACATACGTGCTGCGACCCGAGCAGGTGTCGCGTTTTACGGCGCTCTATATCGGAGATGCAAAACAGCCTAACAAGCCGGGCCTCAAGCGTTTGGACAACATGCCTTGGCCAAGCGCATTTCTAGAACCCGTGCCACGTCAAGCCGGCAGCAGTGGTGTGGTCACGACGCAGGCTGATATGCTGCGCTTGATGCAGCAATTAACACCAAATTTTGGCACTTACCTCAAGCTAGCCACACTAGCCGAGATGTTGCGCGACCAGTTGCCGCCAAAGCGCTGCATACACGTAGCCAATGTCGGGGCGTTCCCCAGCTTGGGTTTTGGCTTGGGTGGGGCGGTGACACGTAGCTCTTCAGAGTTTCAACCCAATTCGCCGACTGGAGAATTTCAGTGGGGCGGTTTGGGTGGTACGCACTGGTGGGTGTCGCCAAGCACCGGCTATTCCGGCGTAGTGATGACGCAGCGCCATTGGGGTTTTTGGAACCCATTTTGGTTTGAGTACAAGCAAAAAGTGTACGACGCGGTTGTCAAAGGTTGAGAATTTTTAAGACAGTCACTGCATGAGCAGATTGAATCAAACCCGAGAAAAAATGTACAAAGTCGTGGCACGGCAGCTGCACGGCGTGGTGCCCTGCTGGGTGTGTGGTGAGCATGTGCTGCCCGAAGCAGCGACGCTGGAGCACATCAAACCCAAGCGTGAAGGCGGTAACAGCCATGCAGAAAACTTGGCCATCAGCCACGAGCTGTGCAATAACCAGCGGCATGCGGTGGGCATCGTCACCGCATCGACAGCAACAGTCGGCAGGTTAAAACGTAAAATTTGAGAGTGAAATTTTGTGCGGTTTTTTGCTATAAAATTAATAGCATATAAGGCAATAAATACGCCGGCTAGAGATCTAAATTAATCGTTAAAACGGTGCTTAAATTTTGTGGTGCTTCATAGTCTGCAATAACCCAAGCGCGGTTCGTATTGTGAGCAACACACTCTAGCCGTTCCAGCAAAAAGTTGATCGACGCTTTGTCTAAGGCGGCAAAAGGCTCGTCAAGCAAAGTTGCTGTAGCGCCGCTGGCAAAGGCTGCGGCGAGCCAAACTTTGCGTTTTGAACCTGCAGAGAGCATGTAGATTGCTTTTGAGACATGGTCGCTCAAACTCAAGCCTTCAATCAACTCTAGCAACAAGGCATCATCAAACTCAGGGTAATCCTTGCGCTGCAAGTCAAAGTAATCGTTTGGCGAGATGTGGTCATGCGCGCTCGTGCGTGGATCGATCCAAAACACATGTTGTTTGTACGACGCTAGGTTATCTTTGGAGCTGATGCCACAAACTTCAATGCTGCCAGCTTGCGGCGTTAAATCGCCGGCAAAAAGCCTCAGCAGCGTTGATTTTCCACAGCTTTCACCACCGGCGACATACGCGATGCCAGCGGGAAGGGCGGCAGAAAAATGGCTGAAAATGGATTGCTGTGGAAATTCAAACGTCAAATCAAGCGCTTGCAGAATGGTGTTCGGCATGTTCAAAAATGCGGCGGCAAGTCGTCGCGCAAATTCCGCGCTGCGCCTAAACCGCCATCGGTGCTGGATTGGCGCAGTGCAGTGATCGCTTGGATCAACATGTCAATCTGCTCTTGTTGACGCACAACGACTTTGTCGAGCTGGTCAATTTGGTCTTCGGCGTAGCTGGCTTTGATTTCCAGCTCGGTCAAGCGGTGGTTGGTGTTTTGTGCGGCTTCGATAGTAGGCTCCCTTGCATGGAAGCTTACTATAACTCTCAGCCAGCACCGTTGTTCAAACTATGGGTTTACACCCAAAGCACCGGGCCTTTGTTTGCATACCATTTGTCAAGATCGGGTTCGACCAGGGCTTCAATTTTGTTGCGTTTGATTTTCATGGTCGGTGTCAGGCAACCGTTATCAATCGACCAAGGCTCTTTGGCGATCACCAGCATTTTCATTTGCTCATAATCGGCCAAGCCCTTGTTGGTTTCCTTC
>JAYWCQ010000269.1:0-18106 GCA_043780435.1 Polaromonas sp. | reverse complement strand
CACCTCGATTTTTGACGCCGACGCCAGCGTCGCGTTGGACAGCACCTTCGTCAAAATCGTCGCCTGGTACGACAACGAGTGGGGCTATTCAAACAAGTGTTTAGAGATGGTTCGCGTGGTTTCCAAGTAAACGCTCGCTTACTAAATGAAAAAGGCACCTCAGGGTGCCTTTTTTTATGCCACTTTCGCAGGTCTATGCAGCCCGCAAATCTTGTTGCCGTCCGGATCGCGTACATAGCAAAGGTACAACCGCCCCACTGATCCCTCGCGCCAGCCCGGTGGGTCTTCGCACGTCGTGCCACCATTCGCGATACCAGCAGCATGAAAAGCATCGCACTGCTCAGGCGTTTGCATGGCAAAGCCGATGGTGCTGCCGTTGCCGTGGGTTGCCTCGTCACCATTGATGGGCGTGGTGATGCCGAAACTGCCCGTGGGGCTGCGGTAAAAATAGCGCTTGCCGTTGGCAATGCCTGGGCCTATGTTGATAGCGCCTAACAAGGCGTCGTAAAACTGCTTGGACTTTTCTAGGTCGTTGACACCAAGAATGACGTGACTGAACATGGTTGATTCCCTTTTAGGTTTGCGTGTGCCGAATACCTGCTGAAGCTTTGAAAGTTGCTGCAGCTTTGTCGACTACGTATTTTAGGGCCTCATTTTTCGGTCAGGACGCAGCACAGCAAACATGATCAAGGCCAGCAAGGCAACGCTTGCCGCCATTAAAAACGCGGTGGCTGGGCTGAGCAGCCACAACGCACCGGCGATCAAAGAAGCGGGTAAATAAACCATCCCCGTCACAAAGCTGTACATGCCCATGGCAGAGGCGCGGCGCTCAACTTCTAAATCAGCAATAAACGCTTTGTTTTGCGCCTCGTCAATCGCATAAAACAAACCGTACATCAAGAAAAGCACCAAAATGTGCCATTTTTCAGTGGCAAAGGCGAAGCCCAAACTCAGCACCGCATACGTGCCATAGCCCAACATGATCATGTGCGGCCTGCCCACACGGTCGCTCAATTTACCGATCAACGGTGCGGCAATGACGCACGCAATGTTAAACAAGGCGTACAGCAGCACCGTGTCCGTCACCGTAAACCCCACACTGTGCGCGCGCAGCAAGGAGAACCCAAAACTGAAATACGCCAATGAAAACACCCCCGCCGTCACCACATAGCGTTTAAACGCGGGGCTGAGTTGTTTGAAGGTTGCAAACATGTTTTCTCGTAGGCGGCTCGGTGCGGGCTGGTCTTTCACCAGACTGAGCGCCACAACACCCAGCACCGCAGGCACCATGGCCACCCAAAACAACACCTTGTAGGTTTCAGCGCCATCACCCAACCAAGTCAACAAACCATAAGCCACCAAAGGCCCCAGCACCGCGCCAGATTTATCCAGCGCCTTGTGAACGCCAAAGGCAAATCCGCGTCTCTCCGTGCCCGCCACGCTGGACAGCCACGCATCGCGCGGCGGCCCTCTGAAGCCTTTGCCCAGCCGCTCGATCACCCGAAACACCGTCAAACCCGTCACAGAGTTGCTCACCAGCAAAATGGCTTTGGCGAGCGTTGAAAAACCATACCCGGCCAGTGCAAAAACCTTGCGCTTACCGCTTCGGTCTGACAACCAGCCCGCATAATAATTAAGCGACGAGGCCGATAAATCTGCCAAGCCTTCCACCAAACCCAGCAGTGCGGCAGACGCGCCGGCCACGGTAGTGAAAAATATCGCAAACACCGAAAAAATCATTTCTGAGCTGAGATCGGTCAAAAAACTCACCAAGCCCAGTTTCAACACATCCGGATGTACGCCGAGCTTGTTGATCAACCTGATTTTTAGAACGCTTAGGGGCATGGAAAAATTTGGCCTTGGTTAACCTCAGTTAGCGCCAGTTTAGGCTTGCTGCGCTTCCACGACTGTGCTGTTGCGCACAGAGTGCCCGTGCTACTTCGCCACAAACTCCACCACCAGCCCGCGCTCCGTCACGGTGATGCTACCCGGCTGCATGCCCAAGCCCTCTGCCATCGCCAAATCTTCCGGCTTCAAGGTGTGCAGCACCACTTCCATGAGCGCTTTTTCACTCAAGGTTTGGCCATACAAGTTCAGCATCTGCGACGCTTCTGGTCGCAAGCCAGGAAAATCCAAGCGCTTGAAGCGCAAGGCCGTGGCACGAAGTGTGCGGTCACTCCCTTCATAGCGCAGGGCAAATTCCACCTCAAAGGTGCCCGCTTGCTTGCGGTGCAGCGCCTGGCCGCTGGCTTCGACAGGCATGTTCGCACTCAGGCGGTTCAACTCGGGCAGCAGCCTAAGCTCAGGCGCCTGCACGGCCAAATCCAACAAGCCCGCCACGGGGTAACGCAGTGGGAAGCGCTTGGCCATGACCTGCTGCAGCTGGTCTTTGGACACCGTGAAACGCGGCTGCGCGGTGAGTGTGTTGCAACCAAACGTGGCAAACGCAATAATCGTGATCGCGACGAAGCGGCAGGTGTTTAGCAAAAATCGACGATGCATCTGGGGTTCTCCGTGGCCAACTTTGTGACCTATCTGTTTAGATTGTGCCTGAATGATGTAAAGTGACTTTTCAGAGGCTATTTTAGGCCATATTTCACCTTTATCCCATGTATTTATTGACTAAGTTGCTATAAAAAATATAGTGATTTGAGAAGTCCAATTTAAGCCAATTTGCTAAGCTTTCAACCGCCGCTGCGCCGCCAGTGCCCCAGCACCAACTCGTGCGCATGCGGCGCGGCAGAGCCTAAAACAAATTCAGCAGACTCGGCACCTTCCATCGCTTTGAAGCTGATGCTGCCCGTGCTTTGGTCAAACACTACCATTTCACCCGCAGCCATGGGGGCATCGGCCAGGTGCGGTGTTCATGGTCAAATCCTCCACTTTTTATTGTGCCACCGAACAATTTATCGTGTTTGCTATGTATTTAATAACGCCTTAGGCAATAAACACGCCGGCTAGATAGGAAATAAGGGCCTAAAATACCCCTAAAAACCGCAGTTTCCAGCCGCTTGACGACAAATTTAAGCCCGAGCCGGCAAAACCGACCACCCTGCGTGCAAGTTCACCTTGTTGTTCTCATACTCCCAAGCCGTGCCGCAGCGCTCGCAGCGGTAGCGGGTGATCGTCACCTGCCCGTGGCTGCGCTCGGCCTTGCGGTTGACGCCCTGAATCAGCTCGGGGTGCCCAGGCGCTCGACGCCAGTTTTGCTGAATGCCAGCGCAGGGTTCACACAGGGCTGGTTTTTTAGGATCGGCGGCTTGGCTTGGGTCTTGGCTTGGGTCTTGGCTTGGGTCTTGGGTTGAGGCTTGGGTCATTTAGGGGTTCTTGAAATTTGGGGATAGGAGGATTTTAGTCTACCGCAATTTTGCTATATAATTTATAGCAATTTAGGCAATAAAAACAACGGCTAGAGGCATTAATCACCCTCTTGATTCGGGTTTTGGCGTATATCGGACGATTGACGCCGTAGCTATCCCGCTACGTGTGCTTCCAAAGATTAACCGCAAAGCAGATCAAACCAATCCCCATCACCACCGACGCCACGGCCAAGACCGGCTCTATGGCCGTGTTGCCGTTGAGGAACATCGCCAGGGTGACCATTTGGATGGGCAGTGCGATGTTGTGCAGCCAGAAGTGGATTTTGGCCAGCCGGGTTTCGCCAGATGCTGGGGAAGAGCGGTACCAGAGGCCGAACAGCGCCATGGTGGCCCAGCCGAGCAGGTTGAGGTGGGCGTGGACGGGTCTGAGGGTGTAGTTGTGGCTGGCGGCCATGAAGATACCCATGCTCACCCCGACGAGGATGTAAAGGACGGCCAGACGTAGAAATCGATTTCCCATGGTTTTCTCCTTGTTATGGTTGGCAACAAGCTGAAAAAATCCCCGAATCAGGTACACAACCCTGACTCCTAGGTGAATAATTTAATCCCCTTCTTTCGACCGTGTCAATACACCATTTTTCCTCTCACGCCTGATGAAAATACCCGTGGCAGACGGGCACGACGCGCCCCGCCGCAGGTGAAGGTGTGGCTTTGGCGGCCACATTGCTGGCATTGCGGATGTGATCGGCTTTCACGCAGACAACGTGCAAGATTTGCGCGATGCTTTGGCGCAACACGTTGTACGTCATTTGTGCTAACATTAAGCCCATGATGGAAACTGCACTCAAACCCCGCAGCGCAAAACGCAAGCCGACTACAGACGCATCACGCTCTGCGCGCGTCGGTCTGCGCTCTAGCGAAGCACAAGTGATCGTTTTGCGCCGTGCGGCCGAGGTGGCGCATAAATCGCTGACCGATTTCATATTAGACAGCGCCTGCCTCGCCGCTGAGCAAACCCTGCTAGACCAACGCTTGTTTATGACCACAGGCAAAAACCACCAAGCCCTGCTCGACCTGCTAGACCGCCCCGCCCGAAGCAATGCCGGGCTGAAAGACCTGTTCTCCCGCACAGCACCGTGGGATGATCAACAGGCTGATACTGCGACGCAGCCAGCTGCAGCCAAATCAACACCCAATAAAAAACCAGCCACTGCCCGTGCCCATGCACGCGCCTGAGCCGCTGCACAGCAAAAGCCCACTAGCTGGCTTTGACTGCGGCAAACACAGCCTGAACGACTGGCTGCTACGCCACGCCCTGCAAGCCCAAGGCAGCGGCTCGGCCAGAACCTTTGTGGTTTCAGACGGTGCAACTGTGCTGGGCTACTACAGCCTGGTGGTCGGTCAAGTAGAGCCCATCGAAGCGACAGAGCGCGTTCGCAAGGGCATGGGCCAATACCCCATTCCCGTCATGGTGCTAGCGCGGTTGGCCGTCAGCCAAACCGCACAAGGCCAGGGCATTGGCGTCGGCCTGCTGCAAGACGCCATCCGCCGCACCCTGAACGTAGCCGAGCAAGTAGGCATCCGCGCCCTGCTCACCCACCCTTTAGACGGCGATGCCGCCCGCTTTTACCAACGCTTCGGTTTTGAGGCATCGCCGCTTCAGCAAGATCAGTTGCTGTTGTTGTTGAAAGATGCGAAACGTCGGGTATAAGTAGGTTTTTTGTCGATTTTTGCTATTTATTTCATAGCATCTTAGACAATAAATACGCCGGCTAAGAGCATTTTTACTACCATAAAACACCACTTTAATGCATCCTGCAGTATTTTACGATTAACTGTTTTTAAATACAGTAAAATAAATGCGACGCAAACGCACTGATAGCAAATCATTAACTTTTATGATAATCTGAACCTATGAACGCTCACATTTACCAAGAACTGCAACACCTTAGTGCCGCTGAAAAGCGTGAACTAGGCATGGCATTGATTGGCAGCTCGGAGAGCGATTCCGCCAACGCGCCCATCACTGCGGCGCAAAGACTTGAACTCAATAACCGCTTAGCGCACCACAGAGCCAACCCGAATGAGGTTGGCGTGAGCTTTGCACAGCTCAAAAAAGAACTTCTCAGCCCTAGCCACTGAGCATGGCTTTCAGTGTTGTTTACAAGCCTTTGGCCTTGCTAGAGGTTAAAGAGGCGTACGACTGGTATGCCCAAGATCACATCAATATGCATACGGCTTTTTTGGAACAGCTAGAGCGAACTGACCGCTTCTTAGCTGCAAATCCATACCTCTACCCCTGCGTAGAGCAATCCATACGCCGCGCTAATCTCAGCCAGTTTCCGTATGCTTTGTTTTATGTGATTGATGAAGACACCGTCAACGTGTTGTCTTGTTTTCATCAGAATCGTGAGCCTAAGAGTTGGAAATAGGATTTTGTTAACATTAACCTAAGCTTTTCAAACCCCTACTGGAGATTTATGGCAACAAATGCAAAACTTGCAGTTCTTATTGATGCTGACAACGACGGTGCATCAGTCATTCAGGAACTATTAGCTGAAGTTTCTAGGTATGGTACGGCGACCATTAAACGCGCATATGGAAACTGGACAACGCCTCAATTGCAAAGCTGGAAGGAAGTATTAAATAAACTCGCCATTCAGCCAATTCAGCAATTTAGCTACACAACTGGTAAAAACGCATCTGACTCAGCGCTCATCATCGACGCTATGGATGTGTTGCATTCCAAGCAAGTTGACGGATTTTGTATATTTTCCTCTGACAGTGATTTCACACGATTGGCTACTCGCATACGTGAATCGGGCTTAGTTGTATATGGTTTTGGGCGGCGCACAACGCCTGAGGCTTTTGTTGCAGCTTGCGATAAATTTGTATATACCGAGATTTTGAAAGCCAGCACCGCACCCGAACCCGATACAAAACCACAGGAGTTTCCCCCGCTCAAACCGATGATCTTGGAGGCTATAGAAGCAAGCTCTAGAGATGACGGATGGGCACCTTTAGGCCCAGTTGGCAGTCACATCACTAAAAACAACTCCGCTTTTGACGCGCGAAACTATGGCTTTACGAAATTGAGCGATTTGGTTCGCAAGCAAAGTTATTTAGAGTTCAAAGATGTTGCAACGACTCGCCCTGATGGTGTTACGAACAGCCATCTACACATACGCGGAAAACAAAAGTAATTAACTAATCCACCCCAAAACCAGCCCTTTTTCCTTGGCAAACTTGGCGGCTTGCGCGGTGACGGGGCTTAGGCAGACGTACATGGCTTTGTCTGCGCCTTGCGCTTCTTGCTGTGCGACGAGAGCTTGCAGGGCTTCTATGCCGTGGGTGGCGGCTTTGTAGCGTTTGGCGCTGACCAGGGTGACATTGCCGCCTTTTTCCAGCTTGAAATCTGCCGCGCCTGCGTTTAAACGGGTGACTTCAAAGCCTTGTTTGACAAATTTGGCTTCCAGCTCGGCTGAAAAGTCGCGCCATGACAGGGCAGACAGACGGTCTAGCTCGGCTTGTAGTTTGGCGGGGCTGGGCTTGCCCCACTGGCGTTTCAGGGCGACTGCGCCGGTGATGACGAAGGGGAAGGCGCCCATGACGCCGTAGACGACGAGGTGCCGGGGCAATAGCGCGGCCATGAGCAGGCTGAAGGCGGCAGCGATGAGGAAGCTGATCCACCACGGGTTGCGCAGGAGGATGGCGAAGATGGAGTTTTCGGCCATTTTGAATTTCATACAGGGTGCTTTCTGGCTTTCGTTTTGCTAAATAAGATGTTTGGGTATCTTAACGGGCATATCTAGCACCATTTGCGCCATGCCCTTGCCCAGCGGGTCGTTGCGCAGTGAGCTCATGCCGCCGCCGCCCAGGGCTTGTTCGCAGACGAAGTTGATGGCATTTATTCCGGGTAAATCGAACCTTGTGACTTTGCCTTTGACCAAATGAGAAAGCCAGTTTGCGACGGTTTGCTCGGTGACAGACGCTTTGATGTAGGGCAGAAAGGCGGGCTGGCGGGCGATGATGCCGATGTTGGCGGTGTCGCCTTTGTCGCCACTGCGGGCGTAGGCGAGTTGGATGAGGGGGACGGTGAGGGTGTCGCCTTGCAACCCTTCGACAAGCTCAGGGCGAACGGGGGTGGGTTCGGCTGCAGCATTAGTGACATGCGCGGCAATATCAACCAAGGTCCGCTCGCCGTCCATCACCACCACCGGCTGCAAAGCCGTTTTATCCAGCAAAAACGCATATTGCCGAATCATGGGCGACGGGCTGGGGCGGCCGCCTGCGCCTGTGGTACCGGGCGACCAACTGGTGCCGGCGGGGGCGATTTCGCGGGCGAACAAAGCGAGCGCGTCTTTGCTGCTGTGGGTGACGGTGAGGCGCAGCACGGCTTCGCGGCTGGTTTGTACATGCGCGTTTTTGTGAGCACCGTAGCAAGATTCTGAACCGAGGATTTCGACCAAGGTGTCGCCATAGTCTTTCAGCCCCGCGTCGGCCAGCAGGCGGCGGGTGCGGGTCAGAATCGCCTCGCCGGTGCGCTGCGCTTTGGCGACCGCCTCCAAACCGACGATGGTGAGCTGGCCGCTGCAGCGAAAGCCGTGAGCGTAGGTGGCGGAGACTTTGTAATGCGGCGTGGGTGCTTTGCCGCGTGCACCGCACACGGAGACCTGGTGTTCGGCGACCTGTTTGAGTTGCACTTGGGTGAAGTCACACACCACGTCGGGCAGGAGGTAGTTGGCGGGGTCGCCGATCTCGTAGACCAGCTGCTCGGCCACGGTGGCGACGCTGACCAGGCCGCCGGTGTGGGGCGGCTTTTCAACCGTGAAGCTGCCGTCAGGGCTGCACGTTAACACCGGGTAGCCGATGTTGGCCCAATCCGGCACGTCCTGCCAGTCGGTGTGCAGGCCGCCGGTGGCTTGGCAGCCGCATTCGATCAAATGACCGGCTAGGCTGCCTTGAGCCAATTTATCGAGTTTGTCGGGGTCATCAAAGCTCCAGTCAAATTCATGCATCAACACGCCCAGCGTGACCGCGCTGTCGACGCAGCGGCCGGTGATGACGATCTGCGCGCCCGCGTCCAGCGCCTGCTTGATGGGGGCGGCGCCCAGGTAGGCGTTGGCGCTGAGCAGGCGTTCGGGTAGGGGCGCACCAGATTGCAATTCTTTGATGTCTTTTTCGCGCAAAGCTGGGATCAACGGCAGCACATCGTCGCCCTCCACCACCGCGATGCGAACAGCCACACCCTGCTCTGCGGCGATAACGGCCAGCGCGGCGGCACAGGCGTGGGGGTTCATGCCGCCGGCGTTGCTGACGATCTTGATATGTTTCGCCACCACGTCTTTGAGGATGGCTTTCATGGTCACCGTCACAAAGTCGGTGGCATAGCCCAACTCCGGGTTTTTCAGGCGGGCGACGGCGAGGACGGACATGGTCAGTTCGGCCAGGTAGTCAAACACCACGTAATCGACCTGGCCCAGCTGCACCAGCTGCGGCGCGCCCACGCTGCTGTCACCCCAAAAGCCGGAAGCGCCGCCGATACGTACACTTTTGCGGATAAGGGAATTATTTGCCGAATTTGTCATTGAGAACTCCTGCCAAAATGGGTTTTCCTAATTTTACCAAGCAACCGCTTGCTAAAAATAATATTTTTTGTTATCGTTGCCTCTTTATGAATGCTATTTTGAATCCTACCCCCGTTTTAGCCACGGCCAAACCCCGTGGTCGCCCCCGCAAAACGCTGGAAGAGCGCGAAGACGGGAATCGAAAAAGCGACTTGATCGCCGCTGCAGCCAAACTGTTTCGGCAAAAAGGGTTTGACGCGACCAGTACGCGAGACATCGCGGCGGCGGTGGGGATGCGCAGCGGCTCGCCGTTTTATCATTTCAAAAGCAAGGGCGACCTGCTGTATGCGGTGATGGCGGAGGGGATGCGGTCGGCGATTGAAAAGCAGCAAATAACCCTACAAAACGCTAATATTTTGCTATTAAATAAAGAGCAGTCGAGTCAAAAACCACGCCGACTACTGCATGTTTTGGTACTGAACCACTTCGAAGTATTGCTGAATCCTGAAAGCGACTTTATACCGGTGATGTTGTACGAATGGCGTTCTCTCACACCACAGCAGCAAAGCACGATGGCGACTTTGCAACGCGAGTATGAAGCGGTTTGGTTGCCGGTTTTAGAAGCACTGTTTGCTTCGGGCCAACTGACATGCCCGGTCAAACTGGCGCGGCTGCTGATTTTTGGCGCATTGAATTGGTCGGTGCAGTGGTTTGACGAGCAAAAAGGCGCGAACTTGGATGAGCTGACGGATGGAGCGATGGCTTTGTTTACTAGGGACTGATTTTTTAGGGTTAATTTGAATGACTTACATATCGGTTTTTAAAGACAAGCTGTTTTCCGGCAAGGTGATTTTGGTCACCGGCGGCGGCTCGGGCATTGGCCGCTGCACGGCGCATGAGTTGGCGGCGCTAGGGGCGCAGGTCGTGCTGCTGGGGCGAAATCTGGAAAAGCTGCAAGCCGTGACGGCTGAAATCAAGCAGGATGGCGGCTTGGTGAGCTACCAGGTCTGCGACATTCGGGACGAAGCGGCGGTGAAAACCGCCATTGCCGAGATTATGAAACAGCACGGCCAGATCGACGGACTGGTCAACAACGCAGGCGGGCAGTACATCACGCCGCTGGAAAAAATCAGCGCCAAGGGCTGGGAAGCGGTGATCAACACCAATTTGACGGGCGGATTTTTGGTGGCACGGGAATGCTATGTGCAGTCCATGCAGCAGCGCGGCGGGGCGATTGTCAACATCGTGGCGGATATCTGGGGCTCGATGCCGGGCATGGCGCACAGCGGCGCGGCGCGGGCGGGCATGGTGAGTTTGACGGAGACGGCGGCGCTGGAATGGGCGCAAGCCGGCGTTCGCGTGAATGCCGTGGCACCGGGCTACATTGCGTCCAGCGGCATGGACCACTACCCAACCGAGGCCGGCCCCATGCTGCGCGAAATGCGTGAAACCGTGCCATTGGGACGCTTTGGCACAGAGGCGGAAACGTCGGCAGCGATTGTGTTTTTGCTCAGCCCGGCGGCCAGTTTCATCAGCGGCACAACCCTTCGCGTCGATGGCGCGCGACCCCAGGTCCGCTTGGGCTGGGGCGCGATTGCAGCACCCACAGCCGTGCGCGGGCGGGCGGCGATTGCGCCGTTTGAGGGGTTTCACTTAGCACAGACGCCAAAGGTGTTTCAGTCATGAGCGTGTTTCAATCCTCTTGGAATGCGCAAAGCCCGGTCGCATTGGAAAGACGCAGCGCCATGCTGGCGCGGATTGCGGCGCTGCGGGCGCTGGAAGATAGATCAGCGCAAGCTTCGGCAAAATCAAAGCCTATTTTTGACAAGCGCGGCCAGTTGCTGCCGCGCGAGCGTGTCGCCCTGCTGCTGGACGCCGGCGCGCCCTACCTGCCGTTGTGTTCGCTCGCGGGCTATATGCAGGATCACAAAGACCCCGACAAGTCCATCCCCGGCGGTGGCATGGTGGCAGGCATTGGCTTTGTCAGCGGCGCGCGTTGCATGGTGGTGGCCAGCGACTCGGGCATAGATGCTGGGGCGATTGGGCCTATGGGTTTGGATAAAATTTTGCGGGTGCAGGAGATTGCGCTGCAAAACAAGCTGCCTTTCATCCACCTGGTGGAAAGCGCGGGTGCTAATTTGACGCGCTACCGGGTGGAAGGCTTTGTGCATGGCGGGGCGCTGTTTCGTAACCTAGCGCGCCTGTCTGCCGCTGGCATCCCGGTCATCACGGTCCAGCATGGCTCGGGCACGGCGGGTGGTGCCTACATGCCGGGGCTGAGTGATGTGGTGGTGATGGTGCGCAAGCGCTCGCGGGCTTTTTTGGCCGGACCACCGCTCTTGAAAGCAGCAACTGGTGAAATCGCCACCGAAGAAGACCTGGGTGGCGCGGAGATGCACACCAGCGTGTCAGGGCTGGGCGAATACCTGGCAGAAGACGACAGACATGCTTTAGGACTGGCAAAAGAAGTGGTAGCCGGCATGGAATATGTCAATAACGCTATAAAAACAGTAGCAAAAAAGCCGATTTTCAGTGCTGACGATCTGCTGGGCCTGATGTCGGACGATTTGCGGCAGCCGGTGGACATGCGCGAGGTGATGGCACGGCTGGTGGATGGCTCGGATTTTCTGGAATTCAAACCCCTGTACGGCGCCGCCACGGTGTGCGCGCAGGGGGCGGTTGACGGACATGCGGTGGGTTTTATCACCAACAACGGGCCGATTGACGTGGCCGGTGCCAACAAAGCGACCCATTTCATCCAGCGCTGCTGCCAGCTCGGTCACCCCATCATCTACCTGCAAAACACCACCGGCTACATGGTGGGGGTGGAGAGCGAGCAAGGCGGGATGATCAAGCACGGCTCCAAGATGATCCAGGCGGTATCAAATGCATATGTACCACAAATCACCATCCAGTGCGGGGCCTCGTTTGGGGCAGGCAACTACGGCATGTGCGGGCGCGGCTACCAACCGCGCTTTTTGTTCAGCTGGCCGAACGCCAAAACCGCCGTCATGGGCGGTGAACAAGCCGCCAAAACCATGCAGATCGTGGCTGAAGCGGGGCTGGCGCGCAAAGGGCTGACGGCCGACCCGCTGGAGTCGCAAACACAGTTTGACAAGATCGTGGCGCTGTTCAACGCGCAGGCCGATGCGTTTTACACTTCGGGCCTGCTGCTGGACGATGGCGTGATCGACCCGCGCGACACACGTGCCGTGCTGGCGCAGTGCCTGACCATGTGTGCGGAGGCGGATGCCAGGCAACTGCGGCCCATGCAGTTTGGCGTGGCGCGGATGTAGCCCAATTTTTGACCTTATTTCGACATTTCATTGAAAGCACCCTATGAACTACACCCATGAACACCTTGAAATCCAGAAGACGCTGAAACGCCTGATCGACGAAGAAATCAACCCGCATGTGGACGAGTGGGAAGCGGCAGAGATGTTTCCCGCGCATGAGGTGTTCAAGAAACTGGGTAATCTGGGGCTGCTGGGGCTGACCAAACCTGAAGCATACGGCGGCGCGGGGCTGGATTACTCCTACGCGCTGGCCATGGCGGAGACATTGGGGTACATCCATTGCGGCGGCATCCCGATGGCGATTGGTGTGCAGACCGATATGTGTACGCCGGCGCTGGCGCGCTTTGGCAGCGACGCGCTGAAGCGCGAGTTTTTGGCACCTGCCATTGCGGGCGATATGGTGGGCTGCATTGGCGTGAGCGAGCCGGGTGCGGGCAGCGATGTGGCGGCTATCAAAAGCCATGCCCGCATGGATGGGGATGATTACGTCATCACCGGGCAGAAAATGTGGATCACCAACAGCCTGCAGGCCGACTGGATGTGCATGCTGGTGAATACGGGTAACGGTGCGACAGGAAATCAACACAAGAACAAAAGCCTGATCATGGTGCCGATGCGTGATGGACTCGGCGGCAAACTGACCAAGGGCATTGAGGTGGCGAAGAAGATCCGCAAGATCGGCATGCACTCCAGTGACACGGGCTTGATTTATTTTGACGAGGTGCGGGTGCCGCAACGCAACCTGATCGGCCAGGAAGGTGCCGGCTTTATGTACCAGATGATGCAGTTCCAGGAAGAGCGGCTGTGGGCGGCGGCCAGTGGTTTGCAAAGCCTGACCAACTGCATTGATTGGACAGTGGCGTGGGCGCAAGAGCGCAAGCTGTTTGGCGCGACGCTGGCGGACCAGCAGTGGGTGCAGTTCAAACTGGCGGAGATGAAAACCGAGGTGGAAAGCCTGCGCGCTCTGACCTACCGCGCCTGCGAGTTGTACGTGCAGGGGCAGGACGTGACAGAGTTGGCGTCCATGGCCAAGCTCAAGGCCGGGCGATTGAATCGCATCGTGCCCGACGGCTGTTTGCAGTTCTGGGGCGGCATGGGCTACACGCTGGAAAACAAGGTCTCGCGCATGTTCCGCGACGGCCGACTGGGCTCGATAGGCGGCGGGGCGGATGAGGTGATGCTGGGCATTTTGGCCAAGATCATGGGGATTGCGAAGAAGCCACCCAAGCAAGCGTAAAAATGCCGTCCATTAAAAAACTGCTCATCGCCAACCGCGGTGAGATTGCACGGCGTGTGATCCGCACGGCACAGCGCATGGGGATAGAGACGGTCGCCGTTTTTTCGGATACAGATGCTGAGGCCTTGCATGTGCACGAGGCGACCTGTGCCGTGGCCTTGGGCGGCAACACCTCGGCTGAGTCGTACCTGCGTATCGACAAACTCATCGCTGCGGCTCGCGCTACGGGAGCCGATGCAGTCCACCCAGGCTACGGCTTTTTGAGCGAAAACGCCGATTTTGCACAGGCGGTGGTGGATGCGGGCTTGATCTGGGTCGGGCCACCCGCGAGCGCCATTCAAGCGCTGGGCAACAAATCACGCGCCAAAGAACTGGCCTTGTCACGCGGTGTGCCTTGCTTACCAGGTTACAACGGCAGTACGGACGCGGATGGGCAATCGGACGAGCGCTTTGCCCTGGAAGCCCAGCGCATCGGCTTCCCGCTGATGGTCAAAGCCACGGCCGGCGGCGGTGGGCGGGGCATGCGGCTGGTGCTGGAAGAATCGAGCCTGATAGCGGCGCTGCACAGTGCGCGCTCGGAAGCGCTGTCTGCCTTTGGCAGTGCGGAGTTGTTGATCGAACGGGCGCTCTTACAGCCACGCCATGTGGAGGTGCAGATTTTTGCCGACCAGCACGGCCATTGCATCCATTTGGGTGAGCGGGATTGCTCGGTACAGCGACGGCACCAGAAAATCATCGAAGAATCACCCAGCCCGGCGGTGGACGCGGCCTTGCGCGAGCGCATGGGCCGCTGCGCGGTGGAGCTGGCATTGGCGGCGGGTTATGTGGGCGCGGGCACGGTAGAGTTTTTATTGGAGGCGAGGGACCCCTCGGGGGGCAGCGCAGCACACGCAGTGGCAAGCGTGGGGGCGAACTTTTATTTGATGGAGATGAACACGCGCCTACAGGTGGAGCACCCCGTGACCGAAGCCGTAACGGGCCTGGACTTGGTGGCCTGGCAACTGCGCGTGGCACAGGGTGAGGTTTTGCCGCTAACGCAAGCACAAGTCACCTTCACTGGCCACGCCATAGAAGTGCGTTTGTGCGCCGAGGACGCACAGTACACACCGCACTCGGGCACGGTGGCACACTTTGTGGAGCCGCACGCAAACATACGGTTTGACCACACCATCTACAGCGGCATGACCGTTTCGCCCAATTACGACTCCATGCTGGGCAAGCTGATTGCGCATGCACCGACGCGCCAGCAGGCTATTGCGCAGTTGCGCAGCGCCTTGGCGCAAACACAGGTGCTGGGTTTGCCGAGTAACCGGTCATTTTTGAATGCTATTTTGCAAGACGAAGAATTCCAGGCAGGGCAGGCGCGTATTACTTATCTGGTGCACAAGGCTGAAAGCTTGCGGCAACAATTGCAGGCGGATGAACAACGAAGTTTGTTATATGCGGCAGTGGCGATGTATTTTGCGGGTCAACATCACCCATCTGAGCAACTCGCCTGCTCTTTTCCAAAACCGTTGCGGTTACTACATTGCGACAAGCTGCACACCCTGAACTTACAAGAGCTGGGTGGCGGCAAGGTCAAACTTTCGTATAACGGCGCTGAGCATGTTGGCAGCTATCAAGCCGGCACGAATACTCAAACTTTTGTCACCGTGGATGCTCTGCAAGAATGCGTCTGCGCCGTCCAATTAGCCGACCAACGCTGGCATGTGCAAGTGGGTGGTGCGGACTTGTGGCTGCTAGACAGCACGCTGGCAGCCCCCTCAACCAGCTCGGGGGCGGCAGGCTCTGCCGAGGTGCGCGCCAAATTCAACGGCAAAGTGATTGCGATTCAAACTGAAGCGGGCGCAACGGTGAAACGCGGCGACACGCTGCTGGTGATTGAATCCATGAAACTTGAACACGCCATCGCCGCTCCGCAAGACGGCGTCATTGAAGGCATTGACATCTCGCTGGGGCAGCAAGCGGCAACGGGTCAATTGTTGGTAAGGCTGGCAGCATGAATCAAGCCATGAATGAGCTCGTACAACAAGAAACACTGGCCGCTTTAACGGATACCTTGATGCGCTTTGCCAAACGCGAGATTGAGCCGCATATTCACGCTTGGGACGAGGCAGGCGAGTTTCCGCGCAGTCTGTATCTGCGTGCTGCCGAGTTGGGCTGGCTGGGCATGGGCTACCCGGAACACCTCGGTGGTTCGCCTGCTACTTGGCGCATGCGCAACACCTTGTCGCAGCAGCTCAGCCGCATGGGTGGCAGCGGGGGTTTGCTGGCCAGCTTGTTCAGCCACAACATCGGCTTACCGCCTGTGTTGCGCCATGGTTCTGAGACCTTGCAACAGATGGTGATTCCACCCGTGTTGCGAGGTGAAAAAATCGCAGCACTCGCGATCACCGAGCCCAGCGGTGGTTCTGACGTGGCGGCGCTTCGCTGCTCGGCCGTGCGGGATGGATCGGACTATGTCATCAACGGCGAGAAAGTGTTCATCACCTCGGGCATGCGGGCGGACTACATCACTGTGGCGGTGCGTACTGGCGAGGCAGGCAGCAAAGGCTCGGGCGGTATCTCGATGATCTTGGTGCCCACCGACGTGACCGGGCTGTCACGCACACGGTTGGAAAAAATGGGCTGGTGGTGCTCGGACACGGCGCATCTGCGTTTTGACAATGTGCGCGTTTCAGCCGCTAACCTGCTGGGTGAAGAAGGTGCTGGTTTCAAAATCATCATGACCAACTTCAATGGCGAGCGCCTGAGCATGTCAGCCATGGCGCTGGGGTTTGCGCAGACCTGTTTTGACGAGGCGCTGGACTGGGCGCGTCAACGCAAGACTTTTGGCAACATCTTGATGGAGCACCAGGTGATTCGCCACAAACTGGTGGACATGCAAATGCGCATTGCATCCACCCAAGCTTGGCTGGATGCCGTGACGGTTCGCGCCGATGCTGGCGATGCCGGAGCCGACTGGGTGGCGCAGGTCTGCATGCTGAAAAACCACGCCACGCAAACCATGCAGTTCTGCGCCGACCAGGCCGTGCAGATTTTAGGTGCCATGGGCTTCATGCGCGGCACCAAGAGCGAACGCATCTACCGCGAGGTCAAAGTCATGATGATTGGCGGCGGCTCTGAAGAGATAATGAAAGAATTGGCTGCGCGTCAGCTCGGTCTGTGACACTATCACTATGCCCCATCAAAAAACAAACAAACCATCATCCGCATCACCTGCAACTGATCCAATTGAATTTGAACCCAAATTCATCACCGATCTGAAAAAGATATTTGAAGAAAGTATCGTTTTCAACCAGGTGCTTGGGTTAAAAATCACCGATCTACTGCCTGAGTCTGTCCAAGGCCGTATTGAGATGCGGCACGAACTCATCGGTCATTACAGCTACAAGCGGGTACACGGCGGCGTGATCAGCGCGGCACTGGATGCGATGGGTGGGCTGGCGGTGATGGCCGCCATTGGCGCACGCCATATGGACGAGCCCGTCGCGGCACGGCTACATCGGTTCGGGAAATTGGGGACGATTGACTTGCGGATTGACTATCTGCGCCCCGCCATCGGGGACTTTTTCACCATGAACGCCGAGGTCTTGCGCCTCGGCTCGCGCGTAGCATCTACGCGCATGGAGTTCCACGGGCCAGACGGTAAATTGCTTGCCGCTGGCTCGGGGGTTTATATTGTGTCTTGATTATTTGAAGTAAGCAGACACAGGCTTCCATTTGCCGTCAGTGATTTGTGACAAACGCGATGCATCGCTACCCAAACGCTTGGTTGGGCTGAACGTTGCTTCTGCACTGCCAAACATATCTGGTGGAATGGTCATGGTATCCATCGCTTTGATAAACGTTTCGGTTGACAGATTTGCACCCGCTTTGCCAGCTGCCTTGGCAAAGGTATCGATGATGTTGTAGCCATACACCGAGAATACGGTTGGATCTTCGCTGAATTTAGTCTGGTATTTCTTTGCCCAGAAACTGATCGCTGGAGAGGCATCATCCAGGTACGGATTTTGTACCGTGCTGGTGGCATACAAGCCGTTCATGGCAGGGCCGCCAAGCTTGTGAATCAAATCAGTATAGGCGGCACTTGAGCCTAAAAATGTTGGGTTATAACCCATTTTTTTGGCGGTTCCAATGGCTCCGATGGTTTCACGGATGATGGTACCCAAAACAACCAAGTCGCAACCACTGGCTTGTAGTTTAGAAACCTGTGAAGAGAAATCAGTCGCGCCACGCTTGTAAGATGTTTTTTCGGCAAATTCCATGCCTATGGTTTTCAAGCCTGCTTCTGCGCCACGGAAAACTTCCAAGCCAAACTCATCGTCTTGATACAAAGTACACACTTTTTTAGCGCCTTTTTCTTTGGCAACTTTAGGGACAGCGTTGCGCATTTGGTCGAAATAAGTCGCTGCAAACGAGTATTTCAACTTGTGAAAGGGTTCATACATTTCACGTGCTGCGGTGATCGGGAAGAAGTTGATCACATTTTTCTCAAACTGCACGGGCATGGCGGCTAAGTTTTGCGCCGTGCCTATATGGCCCACCATCATAAAAATTTTGTCTTGATTGACCAATTTTTGAGCTGCCAGCACTGCTTTTTTAGGGTCATAGCCCGAGTCTTCAACAATCAGTTTCAGTTTACGCCCGTTGATACCACCTTGTTCGTTGATTTCGTCCACGCGC
>JAYWCQ010000268.1:0-3461 GCA_043780435.1 Polaromonas sp. | reverse complement strand
AGAACTGCGAAGTGTACGGATTTCGGCATCACCACCGAAAGCCAAATGCAGCGGTTGCAGCGGCAGCAAAATAGGACGGAAATTGGAACTGGGCTTTTTTGCCCCCTTAGCGACCAAGGCAATCCGGCCATGGTGACGTGTCAGCACCTCAAGAATCAGGCTGGACTCGCTCCAGTCGTAGCGGTGCAGCACATAAGCAGGTTCGTCAGTAATGCGCTTCATTCATAGCCGAAGGAACGAACTCTAGCCTCATCATCTGCCCAACCTGAGCGTACCTTCACCCACAACTCGATGAACACTTTGGCATCCATCAGTCGCTCAAGCTCTACGCGTGTTTCGGTACCAATGCGTTTGATGCGTTCACCTTTATCACCAATGACCATGGCTTTGTGACCATCCCGCTCAACAATGATGGTGGCAGCGACTTTGACCAAGCGCTTTTGCCCTTTTTTCTTGGGTGCTTCTTCTTCAAATTTATCAATCACCACGGTTGAGGTGTACGGCAACTCGTCACCGGTCAAACGGAACAGTTTTTCACGCACCATTTCACCCGCTAAGAATTTTTCGCTTTTGTCAGTCAGTTCTTCTGCGTCATACATCCACGGCTGTTGCGGCAAATATTTCTCGCAGATACCAAACAACCGCTCGATGTCTTTTGCATTTTTGGCCGACATCGGTACAAATTCGTCAAACTTATGCTGCGCTTGCATGCCCTGAAGCCAAGGCGCAATGTCGCCACGACGGTTCACCATGTCTAGTTTGTTGGCAATCAAAAGGGTGGGAATATCGTTGCTCAGCAAGGAGACGACTTTGTCATCTGCCATATTCGAGCGCCCAGCTTCCACCACAAACAACACCAAATCAACATCGCTAACTGCGCCTTGCACAGCCTTGTTCAGCGAACGGTTCAAGGCGTTGCCATGCAGGGTTTGAAAACCTGGTGTGTCCACAAACACAAATTGCACCTCGCCGCGGGTCGACATGCCGGTGATGCGGTGGCGCGTGGTTTGCGCTTTGCGCGATGTGATACTGATTTTTTGGCCGACCAAAGCATTCAACAGTGTGGATTTACCAACATTGGGCTTACCCACAATGGCAATCAAACCGCAGCGCTGCGACTCCACAGGAACGGTACTTGCGGTTTTCGGTGCCGCTGCAGCCCCTAGCATGGCCGTTATTCTGCGGTCTTCTTCTGCTGCAGTGGTATTTTCAATATTCATTTCATTTTCAGACGTAATTTCAGAATTAGTCGGCGTATTTACTGCTTCATTAGCTATATTATTTGTAGCGTTCATTTTTTATTCTTAGCCTTCAAAGCAGTTTTAATACACAATAACATCACAGCAGCGGCGGCTTGCTCACCTGCGCGGCGCGAGGTTCCAATGCCCCGCTCATTCAGGTTCAATTCTTCAATTTCGCACTCGACTTCAAAAGTCTGCTCATGTGCAGCACCTAAAGTTCCGACCACACGGTAAAGAGGCAGCTTCATTTTGCGACCTTGCAGCCATTCTTGCAACTCGGTTTTAGCGTCTTTGCCAATCGCTTGCATTTGAGGGTTGATATCCACGGCCTTAAAAAGTCGAGTCACCAACGATTGAGCCGTCTCAAACCCCGCATCCAGATAGACTGCACCTATCAAAGCCTCCAAAGCATCCGCCAAGATGGAGGGACGCTTTTGGCCACCAGATTTAGACTCGCCCTCGCCCAAGCGCAGCACCTCTGACAAATGCAGTTCCAAGGCCAACTGGTGCAATGTCTCTTGTCGAACCAGATTAGCACGCACGCGCGACAAATCACCCTCTGGCAAGTCACGTAGCTGGTCATACAGCATTCCGGCGATAACCATACCGAGTACGGAATCGCCCAAAAATTCGAGCCGTTCGTTATGGTCTGCTGAAAAACTTCGGTGAGTGACCGCTCGTTGTAGCAACGCGATGTCTTTAAACTGATGTTGTAGCCGGGTTTGAAGGCCAATCAAAGGTGTGGTCACGCTAACAGAAGCCGCAATTTAGACGAAAGTTGAACCACATTTAATTGCTTTTACCTTCGTACTTGAGCAATAAATAGGCAGGACCAGCCAAAGCGATTTCTTTTTGATAGGCAAAGCTTACGACATGCTTGTCGGCGATTTTTTCTATGATCAAGTCTTTTCCGCTGATAGCATCAAAGTAGCCTGTTGCTTTATTTTTATCAAAAAGACTTCTCACTTCTGCAACTGAGTTTCCAACTTTTGAAGTATTCACTGCTTTCACAATCGATTGGTATTCAATCACGGTTGGTGCTACTTTAGCGCCAATAATGAACACAATACCGACAATGGCAGCCAAAAAAAGCATACCAAAAAAGCTAGCGCCACGCTGCTTTGATTTCAAGGGTGACAAGTTATTCATGGCTATTTCCAAAAAAGTTAGAGTGGGTCAACATCTACTCTTCAATCAAACGAACCGATGCGCTTTAAATTTCCAAAGTTCATCCAAACATAAAAAGCTTTACCAACTATGTTTTTCTCAGGCACGAAGCCCCAATAACGGGAATCTAATGAATTATCACGGTTATCACCCATCATGAAATAGTGACCTGCAGGTACTTTGCAAACCACACCTTCGATACTGTAATTGCAATTCTGCTTGAATTCAAAGTCACTCGCCCCAGAAACAAAGGCAGGTTGTGTTTCCTCATTCAGTAAACGGTGCGTTTTGTCACCCAAAAGCTCTTCAAATTGCTTTGAATAATGCATAGTGTCGTCATCAAAAAAATCTGGCAAACTGGTTTTGCTCAAATGTTTACCATTAATCGTCAGTTTTTTGTTCAAATAGGCGACTTCGTCACCCGGAATGCCAACGACACGTTTGATGTAATCTTGACTTGGCCGAGGCGGGTAGCGGAAAACCATCACATCTCCACGCGCAGGCGGCGTGCCTTCTGTTATTTTTTGGTTGATCACAGGTAAGCGCACACCGTAGTGGAACTTGTTCACCAAGATCAAATCGCCAATCATCAAGGTAGGAATCATAGAACCTGACGGAATTTTGAACGGCTCAAACAAAAACGAACGCAATAGGAAAACCACCAAAATAACGGGGAACAAACCTGCTGTCCAATCCAACCACCAGGGTTGAGCGCGTATCTTTTCTTGAGCGGCATGGATATTGGCCAAATCACCATCAACACGACTAATACCCATTTTGGTGAGCTCTGTCATGCGAGCCGTCGACGCATCTTCTAAAGCTTTTGCAGCTTTTTCACGTTGCGGCAGAAAATAGAAGTGTTCAGCCAACCAATAACAACCGGTCACAACGACCGCCATGAACAGCAGCAAGGCAAAGTTGCCATCGTGTATGCCCAAATACCAGCTACCAGCATAGCCGACAAAGCACGCGAGTATGAGAGAAGTAATAAATTGCATTAATCTTGAACCTGTAATATGGCTAAAAACGCTTCTTGGGGAACCTCAACCGAGC
>JAYWCQ010000267.1:0-6664 GCA_043780435.1 Polaromonas sp. | reverse complement strand
AAAAGTCCGCAAGAACGTTGCGGATGGCATTGCACACGTGCATGCATCGTTTAACAACACCATCATTACCATCACCGATCGTCAAGGCAATTCATTGGCCTGGGCTTCATCAGGTGGTCAAGGTTTCAAGGGTTCACGTAAGTCAACACCATACGCTGCTCAAGTGGCGTCTGAAGTTGCAGGTCGTGCAGCCATGGAGCAAGGCATCAAAAACGTTGATGTTGAAATCAAAGGTCCAGGTCCAGGTCGCGAATCTTCGGTTCGTGCTCTCGGCGCATTGGGCATTCGTATCAATTCAATTGCTGATGTCACGCCTGTACCGCACAACGGTTGCAGGCCGCAAAAACGTCGTCGTATCTAATTTTTTGAAATCAGCATGTTTTCGGATTTGCTGAATTTAGAATTTAACTCGGCAATCAATCAAAGCCCACCGCTATTGGCAGCTTGTCAATAGCTCCCACAGCTAGTCTGTGGCAGATGATATAAAAGGAAGTTCAAGTGGCACGTTATTTAGGCCCTAAGGCCAAGCTCTCCCGCCGTGAAGGCACCGATCTTTTCTTGAAGAGCGCACGTCGCTCTATCAGCGATAAAGCAAAATTTGACTCTAAACCAGGTCAACACGGACGCACTTCAGGTGCACGTACGTCAGATTTTGGTTTGCAACTGCGCGAAAAACAAAAAGTAAAGCGTATGTACGGCATCTTGGAGCGCCAGTTCCGCCGTTATTTTGCAGAAGCTGACCGTCGTAAAGGCAATACAGGTGCAAACTTGTTGTCATTGCTCGAGTCACGTTTGGACAACGTTGTTTACCGTATGGGTTTTGGCTCAACACGTGCTGAAGCGCGTCAGTTGGTGTCGCACAAAGCCATGACCGTGAACGGTCAGTCTGTCAACATTCCGTCTTACATGGTTAAGGCTGGTGATGTGATCGCTGTGCGTGACAAATCTAAAGCGCAAACACGTATTGCCGAAGCCTTGCAATTGGCTCAACAAGTTGGTATGCCAGCTTGGGTGGAAGTCAACATCGAAAAAGCAACAGGTACTTTCAAGAAGTCTCCTGATCGTGACGAATTCGGTGCTGACATCAATGAATCGCTCATTGTTGAGCTGTATTCTCGCTAAAAATCATTTTAATTGGTTCTCGAACTTGCTTCGCATTGCAAGTTTGAGCACTTCACCAGCTTTACCGGCGTAACGAGCTGGGGGTATTGAGAGGAAATTAATATGCAAGCAAATCTATTAAAACCAAAAGCTATCCACGTAGAGCAACTCAGTGCTAACCGTGCCAAGGTGACATTAGAGCCTTTCGAGCGTGGCTATGGACACACGCTAGGTAATGCCTTGCGTCGCGTTTTGTTGTCCTCCATGGTTGGCTATGCCGCTACTGAAGTGACAATCGCTGGTGTTTTACACGAGTACTCATCTATTGATGGCGTGCAAGAAGATGTTGTCAACATTTTATTGAACCTTAAGGGCGTTGTCTTCAAATTGCATAACCGCGATGAAGTGACCTTGAGCTTGCGCAAAGACGGCGAAGGCCCAGTTACTGCCGCTGATATTCAAACGCCGCACGATGTCGAAATCGTGAATCCTGATCACATTATTGCTCACTTGTCGCAAGGCGGTAAGTTGGACATGCAGATCAAGGTTGAAAAAGGCCGTGGCTATGTGCCAGGTACGATGCGTCGTTTTGGCGATGAGCCAAATAAATCTATCGGCCGTATCGTTTTAGATGCTTCTTTTTCACCAGTATCACGCGTCAGCTATGCTGTTGAGAATGCACGTGTTGAACAGCGTACCGACTTGGATAAATTGGTTATTGAAATCGAAACCAATGGCGCCATCAACGCTGAAGATGCTGTGCGTTCATCGGCCAAAATTTTGGTTGAACAATTGGCTGTGTTTGCGCAATTAGAAGGCAGCGAATTAGCGGCTTTCGATGCACCAAGTTCGGCACGTAATGCGCAGCAGTTTGATCCATTGTTGTTGCGTCCAGTCGACGAGTTGGAACTCACCGTTCGCTCTGCCAACTGCCTCAAAGCAGAAAACATTTACTACATTGGTGATTTGATCCAGCGCTCTGAAAATGAATTGCTCAAAACGCCAAACTTGGGTCGTAAATCACTCAATGAAATCAAAGAAGTTTTGGCTTCTCGCGGTTTGACATTGGGCATGAAGCTCGAGAGCTGGCCACCAGCTGGTTTGGATAAACAAGGGTAAAGATCATTTTTTTGAATCTTTCGATTTCAAAGAATGTGAAAGAATTTATATAAATATAAACGGCGAGAATTGAGTCACATCAAACTTGCAGTTTCAATCGGATAGTACCTGATACGGCTATCTACTAATAAAAGGAAAACACCATGCGCCACGGACACGGACTACGTAAACTAAACAGAACCAGCGAACACCGCTTAGCGATGCTTCGCAACATGATGAACTCGCTCATTGAGCATGAAGTCATCAAAACAACTTTGCCAAAAGCAAAAGAACTTCGCCGCGTTGTTGAGCCAATGATCACATTGGCTAAAAATCCAACCTTGGCGAACAAGCGTATGGCTTTTGACCGTTTGCGCGACCGCAATTCAGTTGTCAAATTGTTTGCTGATCTGGGCCCACGCTTTGCTGCGCGTCCTGGTGGCTACACACGTATTTTGAAAATGGGTTTCCGCGTGGGTGACAATGCACCTATGGCTTTGGTCGAATTGGTTGACCGCCCAGACACAACTGCACCTGCAGTTGAAGTTAAAGCGTAAGCTTAGACAATTTTTGTAAATACCAGATAATAAATAATATTTAATTCACTCAATTAACTCGCAGAGTTAGATAAGTAAGTTATAATAGAGGTCTTAACGCGCGATGGAGCAGTCTGGTAGCTCGTTGGGCTCATAACCCAAAGGTCGCAGGTTCAAATCCTGCTCGCGCAACCATCAGTAAGAACAAGGTCGTTTACTAGCATACAGTAAACGACCTTTTTCATTGGGGAAACGGTAGTTCAGTAGTGCAGTATCAGACAGGGTGATACACTGACAGCCAATGCAAAGCGGGGGAACAGGCGGGGGAACAAATTTAAATTTACCCCCGTTTCCCGATAGTTGTTCCCCCACTTCGCGCCTTTTACCAATGGAGCGACGACATGCTGACTGACGCACAATGTAAAAATGCCAAGTGCCCCCCTGATGCAAAGCGGGCGCGACTCAGTGATGCGGGGGGCTTGTATTTGGAAATCAGCCCCGCTGGTTCAAAACGCTGGTTTTACAAATACCGAGAAAATTTAAAAGAGTTCCGTTTGGCGCTTGGCAGCTACCCAGCCGTGAGATTGCCTGAAGCTAGAGCCGCCCGTGACGAAGCCAAGAAAACCAAGGCAACAGGGTTAAACCCCATTTTGGCGCGTAAGAACGACAAACTTAAGGTCAAGGCAGGGCAGGGCGACACGTTCGCAGACACGGCGGCGCTATTCCTGACCACTCGCGCCCCTGAGTGGAGTCATACCCATGCTGTACGAAGCCGCCGTATTGTAGAAAAGGACTTAGTCCCGAAACTGGGTTATCGGGCTATGCAGGAAATATCAACCCCTGAACTGATTTTGTGCCTTCGTGAAGTCGAAAAGCGGGGGGCTTTAAACCTTTTAGACAAAGCGGTCATTTTGTGTGGCGCGATATGGGACTTCGCCATTGCTGAGGGTAAAGCAGACCGCAATATCGCTAGAGGCATTAGAAAGCAATTCAAAAAGGCGGCTGAGGGGCATTTTGCGGGTATCTTAGAGCCTGAACGGTTTGGGGTGTTGCTACGTCATATTGACAACTATCAAGGCGGTGCTATCGTCAAAACCGCCCTGAGACTAGCCCCGATTTTGTACCAGAGGCCAGGAAACTTGCGCTCTATGAAGTGGTCAGACCTAGACCTTGATGGCGGTTTGTGGACGATTCCCAGCGCTGACATGAAGCGCAACAAAGACAAAAAAGAAAACGGTTTAGACCACTTGGTTTTTTTGCCCAGTCAGGCGGTGGACATACTCAGGCCGCTTCACGCGGTCACAGGGCGCGGCGTTATGGTGTTCCCCAGCGAACGCGACCACGACCGCCCTATGAGTGACAACTCCATGCGTTCCGCCCTTTTGAGTATGGGTTTTAGCAGTGACGAACAAACCGTTCACGGCTTTCGTGCAAGTGCCAGAACCATGCTGGCAGAGCGTTTAGAGATCAACGACAACATCATGGAGGCACACATGGCACACGCCGTTAAAAACAGCCTAGGCACAGCATACGACCGAACCACCTTTTTAAACCAACGGCGGGCAATGGTGCAAAAGTGGGCTGATTACTTGGACGGCTTAAAAGCTGGAAAGATTGTTCACCTTGACGATAGACGGGCAGCATAACGCTGTATTAATTTTTAAGCCACGCCTAGCCACGGACTAATTACCCGTAGCAAAAACTGGGAGTCCCTGACTCGGCGGCGCTGGTTTTTATCGGGGCGATGGGGGCGAAATGAGTTTCTATACAAATGCGTTCTTTCCAGCGGAAAGGATGATTGATTCTGGAATCAACTTAATTGAAGCGACACTTTGGTTGCTGGGAATGAGAACCGTCATAAACAGCGATGAACCAAATCAGGAATTTCTCACAGCACTTCATACACTTGAGCTTGCCGTGGCTATGGGTGAGTTAGTCGCAACCCGTGTGATGACAACGCATGACCGAAAGGTATGGGAGTCTTTATATGATGTGGCGGAGACAGCAGCGGATAAAGTTGACTTAGAGGTAGTCATCAATCCGGGGACTTCCACTTTCATAAATCCAAAAGCGCTTGAAAGTTGGTGGAAAGCAAGAAATACAATCATTGAGCATTCGTCGGAATCAGATTCTGAGATGACGCCAGAAAAGTGGCGTGAATATGTGGGCGGCGTGCTAGCCAAACATAACGGCAACAAAACACATGCAGCAAAAGAAATTGGAATTAGTCGCGCAAGGGTTGGCCAACTTATAAATAATCCCGAAAAGACAGACCGTAAGCCCCTTGCGTTTTCGGTGCAAGACCCTTTCGGCATCGCTAAGAAACGCGCGTCAAATAAGCGTTCTTCATGATTGATTGACGCAAGCCCCACTTGCGCTAGCCCAATACACCCTATCGTAACAACGGCCTACAAAGCCAGATAGGGATGAATAATGAGTATTTTCAGAATGCCAGCCGTCAAGGCTGAAACGGGGCATAGAAGCCATGCCAGCATTTACAACGCTATCAACGCAGGGCTATTTACAAAACCAGTCCTGATCGGACAGCGCTCGGTTGGGTGGCCTTCAGAGGAGGTCTTAGCTATCAATGCAGCGCGGATTGCGGCTAAATCGGACGCTGAAATACGCGAGTTAGTGAACAGGTTACATGCCAAGCGGGTGCAAACCATTGGGCAGGTGGCAGCATGAAAAAAACCTACACCAGCAAAAAGCAAGCTAAGTTCAACACCAAAGCAAAGCGCAAACAAAAAGCCCCTGAAGGTCAGTTCAAGGGCTTAGCTAGTACCTACACCAGCGAGGTTGATTGTGACATAGTTACCATCACTTCACCAGAAAAACAGGCTGACTTGCGAAACATCAAAGCCATGTTTACAGGTAGCAGCGCGGGGGCACAATGCGAACGGCTTTTAACGGCGCTAGCACGCTACAAAATAACGACTTATGATGCCATGCGTTACCTTGACGTGTACCACTGCCCAGCGCGAGTATTGCAGCTACGTAAGCGCGGGTACAAAATTACGACCCATTGGGAAACGGTGATTACCGAAAGCGGTGATAAACACAATGTTGGTTGCTACATGCTGGACAGCACAGGCGGCCAGCCCATGCCCCCAGCCCCAAAAACAAAGCCCAAGAAGCCAACACAATTGAAGCTGCAATTGGAAGCTGTGCCCGAAATGGCAGAGGCGTAAACCGTGAGCCGTTCAAAATACAAAGGCACTAAATACTCAGAGCCGTTTGTGGGCATTGTGCGAAGCGTCTTTGAGTCGCCATCGTTTATGGCGCTAAGCCCCTTTGCTTGCAAACTACTGCTAGAGCTTGCGGGGCAATATCGGGGTGATAACAATGGCAATTTAACCGTGGCATGGTCGATTGTGCATAAGCGGGGCTGGCGCTCTAAAACGACTTTATGGCGCGTCAAAAAAGAGCTGATCGAAGCGGGGTTTGTGTACGTGACGCGCAAAGGTCACATGCCCAGTACGTGCGAGCTTCTAGCCTTGACGTGGTTTCCGTTGGATGTTTCAAACAAGTTTGACCCTGAAGCGCTGGCATGTTTTGAGGCGAAAGCGTATCGAAAGAACACGCCCTTAGCCATGCCAGTGATTAAGCCAAAGACCGATTGGACATTGCCAAACGGCGGGCGCGAAGCAGCATTAAAAACGCAAGCCTTAGTCCACCACTGAAAACATGCGAGTAGCTACAAGTCCACCACAGCAACCATGCAAGGCGTTAAACCGTACCTATGTTTTCAGCCGTGGACTTGTAGGCCACTATTTCAACACTTTGATGGTTTCACAGGTGGACACCTTTATAGAGAAGCCATCTGTATATTGTTTATTGACTAACTTTAAGTGAAGGTGACAACATGGCCAAAACCATTAAATCGATTGAAAGAGGCAAAGAGGGTGATCCCTGCACGTCAACACCAG
>JAYWCQ010000266.1:0-2784 GCA_043780435.1 Polaromonas sp. | reverse complement strand
ATGAGGGAGCGGGTAGTTGTTGCACAATCAAGGTACGACAGAAGTCAATAAAAAGTTTTGCGACGATAAACAAAGGAAGACGATCATGATAGCAAGAACCCTCTTCACCCCCGACCACGAAGCCTTCCGCGACAGCTTTCGCCGCTTTATCGATAAAGAAATTGCCCCGTTTCATGATGCCTGGGAAGAGCAGGGCTATGTGGAACGAGCCGTGTGGAACAAAGCAGGCGAGAACGGATTTTTGTGCACCTCCATGCCCGAAACCTACGGCGGCGCAGATGCGGACAAGCTGTATTCGGTGATTCAGATGGAAGAATTGGCGCGGGCGGGCACGTCGGGCATTGGCTACAGCTTGCACAGCGAAATCGTCGCGCCCTACATCTTGCATTACGGCACGGAAGCGCAGAAAAGCCACTACCTGCCCAAGCTGGCCAGCGGCGAGATGATTGGTGCCATCGCCATGAGCGAGCCGGCGGCAGGGTCGGATTTGCAAGGCATCAAAACCACCGCAATCAAGCAGGAAGACGGCACTTACCTCTTAAACGGCAGCAAAACCTTCATCACCAACGGCTGGCATGCGGATTTGGTGATTGTGGTCGCCAAAACCAATCCGGCTGCGGGTGGCAAGGGCACGAGTTTGCTGCTGGTCGAGCGCGGCATGGCTGGGTTTTCGGCTGGCAAACGCTTGAAAAAGCTGGGGCTGAAGGCGCAAGACACGGCCGAGCTGTTTTTTGACAATGTGCGCGTACCGGCTGATAACCTGCTGGGCGGCGAATCACAAGAAAACAAAGGCTTCATCTGCCTGATGGAGCAGCTCCCGTGGGAGCGCCTGCAAATCGCTATCACCGCCGTGGCATCCGCGCAGGCGGCGATTGACTGGACGGTGGCCTATGTGAAAGAACGCAAGGTCTTCGGCCAAACCGTGGCGAGCTTTCAAAACACCCGTTTCAAGCTAGCTGAAATGCAAACCGAGGTGCAAATCGCGCAAGTGTTTGTCGACAAATGCTCCGAGCTGGTCTTGACCGACAAGCTCGACACCGCGACGGCCAGCATGGCGAAATACTGGTGCTCCGACCTGCAATGCAAGGTCATGGACGAATGCGTCCAGCTCTTCGGCGGCTACGGCTACATGTGGGAATACCCCATCACCCGCGCCTACGCGGACGCGCGCGTGCAGCGCATCTACGGCGGCACGAATGAGATCATGAAAGAGGTGATTACGCGGAGCATGGGGTTGGGGAAGTAACCGGATGACCAGTGTTGCTATATATTTAATAGCTAATTAATTATTAAATACATCGGCTACATCACTTGTTCAGTGAAAATACTTTCAATCCTAACGGAATTAGGTGGCAAGGTCCTATTTAGCAGCCATGCTGGTGCAAGCATCGGCACAGCGCTTGCAGGCTGCAGCGCATGCTTTGCAGTGTTCCATGTCGTGTTTGCCGCATTCGGTTGCGCAAGTTTGGCAAATTTTCGCGCAAAGGGTGCACACTTCGTTGAGGTGTGTGTCGCCACGTGCGATAGCTGCCGCAGCCAATTGACAAAAATCAGCACATGCCATGTCGGCGGCTATGCAAGCAGCCATCGGTTTTGGGTCATTCTCTTTCACACAAGCAGTTGCACATTGCAGACAAGCAACGACGCACTCGTGACAAGCGCGGATGCAATCGGTTTCTTTTTGGTTGAGCATTTTGATTCCTTGAAACGACCCAAAATCGGGTGAATTCATTTTGAAATTGATGCTGCACGGTGGCTGTAGGAGAAGACGCTCAAACGGGGTAAGCCAGCATGCGCCACGCAACTTTCCCACCTTTTCAGCGCCAAAGGACTATCATCAGGCATGACTGCCAAAAAAACGCCTGCTACCTCCACCAAGAACTTCCCCATCGTCTGCGTGGGCGGGTCGGCGGGCGGGCTGGATGCTTACATTCGGCTGTTGCAAAATTTACCGGCTGACATGGGCGTGGCGATTGTCATCGTCAACCACATCACAACGCTGCCGACGCAGCTGCACACCGTGCTGCCCAGGTTCACCAGCATGCCGGTCACGCTGATCACCGACGATTTGTCGATCGAACCCAACCACGTTTTCATCATCCCGTCGAACCGCGACCTGCACGTTGAAGACGGCGAGTTTCAACTAAAACCTATCTCCAAACCCCACGGCTGGCCGGATGTGATCACGGTGTTTTTGCGCTCACTCACGCAATGTTGGGACGGCAAGCTGATCGCCGTCATCGTCTCGGGTTATGACGGCGACGGTGCGGCCGCCCTGTGCGGCATTCAGGAGGTGGGCGGCATCACCATCGCCCAAAAACCCGAGACCGCCAAACAGCCCGACATGCCCGAAAGTGCCATCGACAGCGGCTGTATCGACTACGTGTTGTCACCCGAGGAGATGGCACACGTTATCGTCGGGATTGCCACGGGTCGTTAGTCAGCTAAGCCGTCCGTCCGGACTCCAGTGTTTCATGCAGGGCCAGCAGCGCCTGCGTCAGCTTGTGGCCGGGCTCCATGTAGATCATGGGCAGGGATTGTTCGTGGGATTCGCGGATCCTGACCGAAGAGGGCAGGTATGGTTGCAGCACCGGCAGGCCTTCTTCGATCAGCTCATCGACCATGCGCTGGGGCAGCTTGGCGCGCGACTGGAACTGGTTGACCACGATGCCTTTCACCACCAGATCGGGGTTGTGGTCGGCGCGGATCTCCTGCACGTTGTCCAGCAGGGTGTAGAGCGCCTTGCGGGCAAACTCGTCGCAGTCGAACGGGATCAGGCAGCCG
>JAYWCQ010000265.1:0-3265 GCA_043780435.1 Polaromonas sp. | reverse complement strand
AATATGGCGGAAGCGGTGAGATTCGAACTCACGAACAGATCACTCCGTCGCCGGTTTTCAAGACCGGTGCCTTCAACCGCTCGGCCACGCTTCCAAGCTCTGTATTTTAGCCTGCGTTCAGGTCGTTTCTGGGGCATCTGTGGTTTATTTGCAGTAAATGGCCTATTGCACTTGAACTTTGTGGTCTAAAGCTTTGATTTTCAACAGCCCCGATGACAACGCTGTACCGCACACCACAACACAACCGCAAAAAATCATCCACGGTGTAATAACTTCGTTCAAAAACAGTGCGCCGTAAATGATGGCGAAAACGGGAATCATGAAAGTAACCGTCAGCGCACGGCTAGGACCGGCGGCTTCAATCAAACGAAAGTACAGCACATAGGCCACAGCGGTGCACAACACCGCCATGACGACAAGAGCGTTCCACGCATGTAGGCTGGGTGTTTTGTCTGGCCAAAACCACAGAGCTGGCAGTGCTAACCCCAGCGATGCGCCGATTTGGCTACCTGTCGCCGTTGCCAACGGGTTCACGCCCATGAGGTATTTTTTGGTGAAGCTGGCTGCCAAGGCGTAGCACAGCGTGGCGCATAAGCAGGCCAAGATCGCCCAACCCGTGCCGCCGGGCTTGAAGCTGGCTCCTTCACTCGAACCATAACCCGCCAACAGTGCCACACCCACAAAACCGACGACCAAACCCAGCACGCGCGAGGTAGTGGGTTTGTCTTTCAACCACAGCCACGCCACCACCGCACCGAAAAGTGGCACGGTTGCGTTCAAAATGGCCGACAAACCTGTGGTGATAGACAGCACCGCGTAGGCATACAGCGCAAACGGAATGCCGGAATTGAGCAGACCTACAAACAAAATCGGCTTGGCGTGCTGTTTGAATGCGCCCCAATGCGAACTGCGGAGTAAAAAAGGCAGCATCACGGCAGCGGCAATGCCGACGCGCATGGCTGCGGTGGGGAAAACGCCAAATTCGGCAGATGCAATCCGCGTGAACAAAAAAGACGAGCCCCAGATGGCGGCCAAGGCAAAGAATTCGATAAATATGGATGTTTTCATGTCAGACAATTTTTCACACGAGTATGCCTTGCAAAGGCGCAGCAGATGCCGGTACAGATGCCGATATCGCCCCTTCAAGCATTAAAAACGCCTCTTTTCTGTGCACCCCCCCCGCATAACCCGTCAACGAGCCATCCGCACCCACCACCCGGTGACAGGGCACGATGATGCCAATCGGGTTGCGCCCAATCGCTGTGCCCACGGCGCGTACCGCCAGTGGTTTGCCAATGCTGCTACTTAAAGCGCCATAGCTGGTGGTTTGGCCAAAGGGAATCTTCAACAGCGCTTGCCAGACGACTTGCTGGAAAGGCGTGCCAGCGCTTAAATCTAGCGGCAAGTCAAACTGCTGCAACTCGCCTGCAAAATAGGCTTCCAGCTGCTGCTGGGTTTGTTTGAGCACGCGTTGTTGACTCGTATCGTGGTGGCGTTGCCAGCTTGAAACATCGGGCAAATGCCGCTGGTCGGTGAACCACATGCCGGCTAAGCCTTGCGGCGTAGCTGCCAAATACAAGTTGCCTTGCGTGCTTGTGCACTCGGCGTAAACCATGTTGGGGTCGTATGTCATAAAAACCTCATCATTTCTTTAACAATGCATTTTTAGGGGGTAAATTGGCTTGTAGCCGGCGTATTCATTGTCAGAGTAGCTATAAATTGTGTAGTAATATTTTCTGCAGTATCCCATTGCCGTTTTTTGAAAAATTCAAGCATCCATGCCACGTTGTAAGGTGGTCGGTAACTCAGTTTGACGGTGCTGCAGGGCCAGTCGTTCGGTTAGAGCGTACTGGCTTTGACTTCATTGGCTTCTTTAGCTTTGATGGCCGTGTTCATGGGCAAATCATACGCCGTTTGGCGTTGAATATTAGCCATTTTCGGACATGCCCATGCGCCGCTTTGCGCTAAATGCCACCTACAATTGCGAGCTAAATATTAAAACGGCTGCTCGGTTGAAAATACTCCTTGTTAAACTTTCCTCGCTGGGCGATGTGCTGCACACGCTGCCAGTGGTGCACGACATCAAAACAGCGCAACCAGACGCGCAGATTGACTGGGTGGTGGAGGCTGCTTTTGCCGGCGTGGTGCGGCGCTGCGACGGGGTGAACAACGTCATCACGTGTGAGCTGCGTAAATGGCGGAAAACTTTTTTTTCCGCAAAAACCCGACAAGCTTGGCGAGTATTTCAAGCCAACTTGCAGCGCGAACATTACGATGCGGTGATTGATCTGCAGGGGCTGACCAAATCAGCCCTGGTGTCAAAACTCGCGAAGTTATCACCCACAGGTAAACGCTATGCCATGGCGAACCGCACCGATGGCTCCAGCTATGAAGCGCCGACGCGCTGGTTGGCGGATGACGCTATTCGGTTAGAGCCACACGTGCATGCCGTGCAGCGTGCACGTGAGGTGTGCGCGCAAGCACTGCGGTATAAGTTGCCTGAAAGTGCTGCTTTTATCGCTAAATACAGGCTTCTAGCTGGCGTAAATATTGCCTCAACAGCTATTAATACAATAGCAAAATTCGACGAAAAAAAAACCGCCATTTTTGCTCATGGCAGCTCACGTGAAGACAAACTCTGGCCTGTGAGCCATTGGGTTGAGTTGGGGCGGCGTCTTAACGCAGCAGGTTTTGGCATTGCCTTGGCGCAGGGCAGCGCAGACGAGGAGCAGCGCAGCCAGGTGATAGCTAAGCAGCTTGCTGATGCGGTTGTTTGGCCGCGTTTGGGCTTGGATGCGATGGTGGATGCGCTTGGCGGTTCTGCGGGCGTGGTCGGCGTGGACAGTGGGCTGAGCCACATGGCGGTGGCCTTGGATTTACCGCACGTGCAGATTTATAACTTTGACACGGCTTGGCGCACTGGGCCTGTTGCGTTTAAAGCAGCTGCACGCCAGGTCAGCGTTTACGCAACGCCCACGCCGTCGGTTGATGCTGTTTGGCGGGCTTGGCTGGCCGTGAATTCGGTGGTTAAAAAGCCGTGAATAAACCCATCAACGAGCTCGTTTTGGCTTTGTATTCGGCCGTGGTGTGGTGCGCGCAGCCGTTTGTAAGACGCAAGATGGCGCGGCGTGGCCGAGCCGAGCCAGACTATTTGCTCAATATCGAAGAGCGTTTTGGTCGATACCAACAGCCAGCCGTCCAAAACCCGACGCAAGACCAGCAATTTGTGTGGATTCATGCGGTTTCATTGGGTGAAACCCGTGCT
>JAYWCQ010000264.1:0-5486 GCA_043780435.1 Polaromonas sp. | reverse complement strand
TTGTGGTGCGGCTGGCAGGAATTGAACCCACGACCCCTTGGTTCGTAGCCAAGTACTCTATCCAACTGAGCTACAGCCGCACAGCATGTTGATTATAGCGTGAAAACCAGCACCCACTTTGACTTTATAACTACAAAACTGGCAAAATCTAAACATGTTAGACCTATCAACCGCCCAACTGCAGGAAATCAAAGCCATCCTAGCCAGCCATGCCGTCGGGCAAGGCGTTCTAGCGTTTGGTTCGAGGGTATGCAAAAACGACTCACCACCCAACGTCAAACCTTTTGCAGACTTAGACCTGGCCCTAACCGGCAAAAACCTGCCCCCTGCAGATACCCCACGACGGCACCCTGCTGGTTCAGCACCGCCACCCAGGGCCGGGCGGCACTGAGCGGAAACCGGTAACCTGCCCCCGTTTGATGCCCCAGAATGAAAAAAGCCTCCTGAAGGAGGCTTTTGTTGATCTTTGTATCAGGCGTTACTCAGAGTACATCGTGCCGATGGAATCATCAGACACCAGTTTTTGACTTGGAACAACCTGTACCAGATGTCACTGCAGTCCAAGTAATTTTGTTCGCATCACCAACACCAGGCGTCCATGTCACAACGCAAGAACCTACAGCGGCTGTACCTGTTACAACGATGTCAGCTGTAACCGGAGTAAGGGCCACTGTGAGCAACTCTTTCGCCGCCGTTGGCAATGCTGCATAGCCAGTTTCCGTCGTCAATTTCCCAATCGTATCGCAGCTAGCCACCACAGAGTTGTTTTTCTGCAGACACTCGGCAATAGACAGTTTCACTGGAGCAATGATGGAGTTGTTCTCAGCCCACTTGGCACGAGTCACATAGTCTTGGTACTGCGGAATCGCAATCGCCGCCAAAATACCGATGATCGCCACAACGATCATCAACTCGATCAAGGTAAAACCTTGTTGTAGGTTTCGTTTCATGTTTTTCTTTCAATAAAATTTAATTTTGTTCTTGATAGTTTAAATAAATGCTAAGCATTTATTTAAACTTAAATCCAATTCAAGCTAGAGTCGGCTTCAAAACAATAATCGATGCTACAAGGCAACTAACTCAAAACATAGAGCGTGTTGCCAGTGGAAATCATCAGACACCCGTTTTTGACTTGGAACAACCTGTACCAGATGTGACTGCAGTCCAAGTAATTTTGTTCGCATCACCAACACCAGGCGTCCATGTCACAACACAACTGCCTACAGCGGCAGTACCCGTTACCACAATAGCTGCAGTAGTAGCGGTTAACGCTACAGATGTCAGCTCTTTCGCTGCCGTTGGCAATGCTGCATAACCAGTTTCCGTCGTCAATTTCCCAATCGTATCGCAGCTAGCTAAAGTGGAGTTGTTTTTTTGCAAGCACTCAGCAATAGCCAGTTTCACTGGCGCAATGATGGAGTTGTTCTCAGCCCACTTAGCACGCGTCACATAGTCTTGATACTGCGGAATAGCAATCGCTGCCAAAATACCGATGATCGCAACCACGATCATCAATTCGATCAAGGTGAAACCTTTTTGTAGGTTACGTTTAACTTGGTTCATGTGAAACTCCAATAAAAAAAATAGGTTGAGAAAACGAGACTGAGGTAAATAAAAGAAGGTTTAGATCTAACTTTTTAAGATCAAGGTCTTTGCTTCTTCAATCCGCCCCAACTGGGGTCAGAACCTAGACTTTAACTGATAAAAAATGCGGTTAAAAGTAATTAATTGCATTTAATACCAAATTATTACATATATTTACTTTTACATGCTGTTTTTCACATGAATATTCGATATTTTTCACGCTTGAAAACTGATTTTTTTTATCTGAACACACTTCTGCAAACTTTAATACACAATCAATTTGATAGGCATTTACATCTACATATCTCGTTTTTACTTGATGCACACAGAGCGCACTTGCTTGAGGTCGGTCAGCCCTTGCATCACCTTGATCATGCCGTCCATTTTCAGGGTGTGCATGCCGCCGGCCACGGCGCTTGCGAAGATGCTGGCGACTCTGGAGCGTTCTTGGATGAGTTTTTTGGTCTCGTCGTCCGCCAGCAAGAGCTCATGCAAGCCCAGGCGGCCTTTGTAGCCCGATTTGGCGCAGCGTGAGCAACCGACAGGGCGGTACATGGTGATGCGGCCGTCTGTGCCGTAGTTTTCAATCCAGCTTTGGTAGAGCTTTTTAGCTTCACCCGGGGCATCGGCCAGCCAGGCGGGGGTATGGCGCAGTTCTTCGGCATATTCGCTGATGAAGACTTGTAGCTCAGGCCCGGCTGGCGTGTAGGCTTCTTTGCAGACGCACAAGCGTTTGGCCAAACGCTGTGCCAAGACGCCCAAGAGTGCATCGGCAAAGTTAAACGGGTCCATGCCCATGTCTAACAGGCGGGTGATGGACTCAGGCGCTGAATTGGTGTGCAGGGTGGAGAAAACCAAATGCCCCGTCAGCGACGCCTCAACACCCATGGAGACGGTTTCATGGTCGCGCGACTCACCGACCATGATGATGTCCGGGTCGGCACGCAAAAAAGAGCGCATGAGCATGGCGAAGTCGATACCGGCTTTTTTATTCACCTGCACTTGGCGCAGACCTTTTTGGGTGATCTCTACGGGATCTTCTGCGGTCCAAATTTTGGTGTCCGGCGTGTTCAAAGTTGCCAAAATGGAATGCAGGGTGGTGGTTTTACCAGAGCCGGTAGGGCCGCACACGTAAAACAAGCCATACGGTTTGCGAATGACACTATGCAGGCGATCCATGTTGTGCGGCGTTAAACCCAGTTGCTCCATGGGAATGGCTTCACCGCCGGCCAAAATACGCATGACCACATCTTCTACGCCACCCGCAGAAGGCAAGGTGGCAACACGCAGCTCAATATCCAAGGGGCCAAACTTTTTAAATGGAATTTTGCCGTCTTGCGGGCGGCGCGTTTCTGAAATATCCAAATCGGACATGATTTTGATACGCGCAACTATCGCTTGGCGCAAATGACGTGGCGCATCGATGTAGGGCACCAAACTGCCATCAATGCGCAGACGCACGCCCACATTGGCTTTGCCTTGGCCGGGTTCGATATGGATGTCAGAGGCTTTCTTTTGGTAGGCTTCCAAAATCACTTTGTTGACGAATTTGACAACCTCGTTGTCCGCCGTGGAGCTGGCCAGGTAATCTTCTTCTTCGCCCTCTTCTTGCATCGGCCGACTGAGGTTGGCCAACAAATGGTCGATGTTGCCATCGCCATCAGCATTACCAAAAATCAAATCTAAGGTTTGGTTGAATTCAGACTGCGAAGTGACGACATACCGGAACTTGGTCTCCCTCGGAAACATGTGCTGCAGCACATAGGTGCTGCGCACGTTTTCTGGGTTGATGCACATGACGACCAAGCCGTCGAAGGTTTCTTCAAGCGGTATCCAACCTTGCTCCGACAAAAAGTCGCGTTTCAGTGCGCCGTGCAATTTCTCTGTGTTGAAGCGTGCTTTGCTGTAGGACTCGTACGGCACACCAAAAAACAGAGCCAATGTTTGCCCAATTTCTGCAGGCTTAACTTGGTGCTCATCCATCAGCAATTGCTCAATCGTGCCGTCTTTGTCGCCGCGCTTGGCCAAACACTCTTGCAGGACCGCCTTACTCACTGCGCCGGCGTGAACCAGGCCATCGTATTTGCTGGGCTGACCCGCACGGGGGGCAGTGGGTGCTGACGCAGCTGGTTTAGGGTGCGTAGCTGGTTCCGTTTTGGCGGTGGTTGCCATCAGTGTTGTGCCGCCATTTTGTTTAGGACGCTGTATGGCAATGGCCAGTGTTTTAGAAAGCCGAGTACCGGCATCAAGTTGAATTTGCGAGAAAGGTAGACCATTTTTATTGTTGATTACTTCCAAACACCTGGCATGGCATCACCGGCCAAGACAGGACTAATTATCATCCGCACACTACCAAAACCCGTGGATTTATCGACGGCGTCTGCAAATCTTAGCTCAGGATGGATACTCTGCAAAGCCCTTGCATCGTTGACACTTGCAATATTGAGTTGCCTTTTGCTCAACGCCACAAATCCAGCCAAGCTTTTTGGGCTGATAGGGCGTTTTATTCGGACAGTTGCGGCTACGCCCGTGGTCACTTTTGAGCTGTTGATAACGCCATCTTCATTGGCAAGGAAGAGTCCGACACACTCTGAGTTGAGAACGTCACAAGCTGCGAAGTACCAAGTTCTTATGCCTTCATCAAAGCTAACAGCTTGTAACAATTTAGCATCCAAGGTGTCGAGTTGTTGGCCCAAGTTGGTTGCGATGCTCATAGTGGACGACATTGCTTTCTGCTATTTTTTTGCTTGTAGAAACGGATCATAGTTTGAAACAATATGCGTCACGTGTAGCTGCGGCGCATGAATGGGCCTATATCCCCCACGCTCATAACGTCCGTGTCAATGCCGCAAGTTTATTTCTGCTCAAAGGCCACTACCGGATTTCTGACAAGCTTTTTTCATCCATATCAACAATCACGATACGCGGATCAAGCGTTCTGGGCATAGACCAGCGCAGTTTTGTATCGTAAATGATGTTATCAACTGTCTGAACGACGCTAATATTGAGAAGTTGAGTCGCGTGCCCGAGCGCAAAAACCAAAGGCAAAAGCGTTACAGCAATGCGAGCCCAATGTTTGGCAAGGTATTTCATGCAACTTGCCGATCAGCGCTCATCTAAAACGACTGCAGAGCCGTTAATTTTGTATAAACTGCATCACGGTACCCGCGAGCTCAAACAAATCGCCATTTTTAAGCGGCACAGCGTCTATACCAAAGGTGACGCCGTTGAGCGACGGACGCGTTGCCCCCTCAACATGCGCAACCATATAGCTTTTGGGTCGCTTGGTGATGGCTATCACGGCTTCACCCGGCTTGCCGATGGTGGTCACAACCTTGACCAGTGGTAGTTCTTTGCCTGTCGAGGCACCAGATAAAATTTTGATGGCAACATAAGCCTCAGCAAATTTTGCTTGCTCAAACAAAGGCTTCTTATCCTCGATGGGGGTCTCGCTTTCGGCGTCCAAACCCACGTCGCCATCATTCAATGCCGTCGACTGTGGGTTGACACCATCTTGGACATACCTGATCGCATACTCGCCGATTTCAATGTTGTCGCCATTTTTTAAAATTTGACGCTTGACCTTTTGTTCATTGATGTAAGTGCCATTGGTGCTGTTGAGGTCTTCAATGAAATAATCATGCCCTATCACCTGCAAAGCAGCATGCTCCCCACTCACAGCCAAATTGTCGACGACGATATCGTTGTATGGACGTCTTCCCAAAGTCATGCGATCTTTGTTGAGAGGGACAACCTTGATGAGGTTGTCGTCCAAACTGACGATAATTTTTGCCATAGCACCCTGCTTTACAAATTGATCAATGACTTTTTGACTTGCTCAAATATGTAACGAGTTTAGCTGATTAGTTCGCAGTTTGGTTACGTTTTTGCAGCCAAGTACC
>JAYWCQ010000263.1:0-13668 GCA_043780435.1 Polaromonas sp. | reverse complement strand
TATATGGTGAATTTGCAGGCGTGCGTACGGCACGCAAACACATCGGTTGGTACGTGCGTGCATTGCCAGGTGGGGAAGCGTTTCGTGATCGCATGAATATGCTTGAAACGTGTGAATCGCAGTACGTTGCTGTCGCGCAGTTTTTTGATGAATTAGCCATTCAGTATGAGCGTTTACCGCAATCATTTGCGCATTCTCAAGACGAAGAAGCAGATGTGTTTTTTTAATTGCAAATAAATTCGAATAATAAAATGAGCTGAAAATAGATGGGTAAAAGATGAGTAAAAAACAAATAGACGAATGCGTGCGTGAAAGTTTGGAGTCTTACTTCAAAGACTTGGGTGGCGAGCAGCCACACGCCATGTACGACATGTTGGTTAAAGCGGTCGAAAAGCCGTTGCTTGAAGTGGTGATGAAGCAAGCTGACAACAACCAATCCCGAGCTGCAGAGTGGTTGGACCTCAATCGAAATACATTGCGTAAAAAGCTTTTAGAGCACAATTTAATTTAATTTAATTTAATTTAATTTAATTTAAAAATCACCTATCTCCCTAAAAAATACAAACAATGAATGCACTAATTTCAGTTTCAGACAAAACCGGCATCGTAGATTTCGCCCGTGAATTACACGCCCTGGGCATCAAGCTTCTGTCTACCGGAGGCACCGCAAAACTCCTGGCCGATCAAGGTTTACCTGTGACTGAAGTCGCTGTACTCACTGGTTTCCCAGAGATGCTGGATGGCCGCGTCAAAACCTTGCACCCTAAGGTTCATGGTGGTTTGCTGGCACGTCGCGACTTGCCAGAGCATATGGCAGCTTTGGCGGCTCACGGTATTGACACCATCGACTTGTTAGTTGTTAATCTGTATCCGTTTGAAGCGACGGTTGCTAAAGCTGGTTGCACACTAGAAGATGCAATAGAAAACATCGACATTGGCGGCCCTGCTATGGTGCGTTCGGCTGCTAAAAATTGGAAAGATGTTGGCGTTTTAACTGATTCATCACAATATGTCGTAGTGCTTGCAGAACTCAAAGCCAGTGGCAAGTTGACGGATGCAACCAAATTCGAGTTGTCGGTAGCTGCATTCAACCGTATCAGTCAGTACGATGGTGCTATCAGTGATTATCTGTCTCGCATTCAAGAAGATGGCAGCCATGCGCTCTTCCCCGCGCAATCGAATGGCCGTTTCATCAAGCTGCAAGATTTGCGCTATGGTGAAAATCCACACCAGCAAGCTGCGTTTTACAGAGATTTGTACCCCGCACCTGGCTCACTCGTAACCGCTAAGCAATTACAAGGTAAAGAACTCAGCTACAACAACATTGCAGATGCTGATGCAGCTTGGGAGTGTGTCAAAAGCTTTGATGAACCAGCTTGCGTCATCGTCAAGCACGCCAACCCATGCGGCGTCGCTGTGGGCGATGATGCGTTGCAAGCTTATGAGAAAGCTTTTAAAACAGATCCAACGTCCGCTTTCGGAGGCATTATTGCCTTCAATCGCACGGTCGATGTGCCTGCAGCGCTGCAAATATCGAAGCAATTCGTGGAAGTATTGATGGCTCCCAGCTACACGCCAGAAGCCTTGGAGCTTTTCAAAGCCAAGGCCAATGTGCGTGTTTTGCAAATTGATTTGCCTGAAGATTTCGGCAAGGCTGGTAATTCCGACTGGGACAATAGCCGCAATGCAGTTGATGTCAAGCGCGTCGGTTCTGGCTTGTTGATGCAGACAGCCGACAACCATGAATTGACTCTGGCCGACCTCAAAGTGGTTTCGAAAGCACAACCAACGACACAGCAATTGCAAGATTTGCTGTTTGCTTGGAAAGTGGCTAAATACGTTAAATCCAACGCTATCGTTTTCTGCGCCGGTGGTATGACCATGGGTGTGGGAGCTGGTCAAATGAGCCGTTTAGATTCGGCACGCATTGCTAGCATCAAGGCTCAACATGCGAGTTTATCGCTGCAAGGTACCGCGGTGGCCAGCGATGCGTTCTTCCCGTTCCGTGACGGTTTAGACGTGGTGGTGGATGCAGGCGCGACCAGCGTGATTCAACCCGGTGGCAGCATGCGCGATCCAGAAGTGATTGCAGCGGCTGATGAGCGTGGTATCGTGATGGTGTTTTCAGGCGTGCGTCACTTTAGACATTGATTGCAACAACCGCTGACAATACCTCATGGCTGTACCAGACCCCACTCAAAATCCGCGCGAGTTTTTAACCTATCTGTTCCAAGCGGCTGTTAAGCGAGCGTTACCGCTGCACAATACTGCCGCCTATTTGCCTTTGCCACCTACAAATGGTGGGCGAACGATTGTGCTGGGCGCAGGTAAAGCGGGTGCCGCCATGGCGCAAGCGGTGGAGGCGCATTGGCCAGTTGAGGTGCCTTTGTCGGGTTTGGTGGTTACCCGCTATCACCATACCCCAGCCAGACCTGCGGAGCTTGAGGGAAAACCTTCCCGCATTGAAATTGTGGAAGCCGCACACCCCGTCCCCGATGCGGCGGGTTTGCAAGCTGCGCAGCGTATTTTGGATATGGCGCAAGGGCTTACAGCTGACGATGTCGTGCTTTGTCTTATTTCCGGTGGCGGTTCAGCCTTGTTATCGCTACCTGTTGAAGGTTTGGATTTTGCAGAGAAGCAGCGCATCAACCAAGCTTTGCTCAATTCAGGTGCACCTATTTCTGAAATGAATTGTGTGCGTAAGCACCTCTCACGCATCAAAGGTGGTCGTTTGGCTGCTGCATGTTTCCCTGCCAAGGTCGTGACATTGACCATCAGCGATGTTCCTGGCGACGACCCCAGCATCATCGCCAGTGGCCCCACCGTGCCGGACGACACGACTTGTGCGCAGGCGCTGGCAATTTTGAAGCGCTACAACATTGACTTGCCTGCTTCTATCGCTGAGCAATTGACCTCTGGGGCTCTTGAAACGCCTAAGTCTAACGACCCGATTTTTAAGGGGCATGTCGTCCACATGACGGCTACGCCGCAGCAAAGTTTGGAAGCCGCAGCGGAAGTGGTGCGAAACGAAGGTTTGCGTGCCTACATTTTGAGTGATGACCTGGAGGGTGAGTCGCGTGAGGTCGGCACCGTTCATGCTGCGTTGGCTCGCGCAGCGGCTAAAAGTACGGCAAAAAACGGTGATTCAGTTCAGACGCAAACCTTTGTTCGTCCTTGCGTCATTCTGTCTGGCGGTGAAACCACGGTAACGGTTCGTCCACGCTTGTCTGGCGCTGCCAAAGGGCGCGGCGGACGAGCAGGCGAGTTTTGTCTCGGTCTGGCGCAGTCGTTGCAAGGTTTAGACCAAGTCTATGCTTTGGCTGCAGATACAGACGGCATAGATGGCGTTCAAGACAATGCCGGCGCTTATATTGATCCTACAACGCTGAGGCGGGCCGAGGCGCTAGGTATGAAAATTCACGACTACCTTGACCGCAACGACGCCTACGGCTACTTTGAGCCGTTGGGTGATTTGGTCATCACCGGCCCTACCTTCACAAATGTGAACGATTTTCGGGCGATTTTGGTGCTGTAGCCAAGCTAGGTCATAATTTCGCAAAATCAATTAAAAACGCGGATGACAAACCTCAGCTCACCACCCCACGATACTAGCCCACCACATACAGCACCCAGATTGCATCTGAGTGCCATCACCAAGCGATATGCCTCTCTCGTTGCGAACAGTGAGGTGTCACTGACGGTACTACCTGGCGAGATTCATGCACTCTTGGGGGAAAACGGGGCTGGAAAATCGACCTTGGTGAAAATCATCTACGGCTCGGTCAAACCTGATGAGGGCAGCGTCAGTTTCAATGGCAGCCAAGTTCATATTCGCAACCCCCAAGCAGCCCGCGCCTTGGGCATCAGCATGGTTTTCCAGCACTTCAGTTTGTTTGAGACTTTGAGCGTGGCTGAAAACGTGTGGTTAGGATTGGATAAACACCTGACGCTGGCTGAAGTGACTCAGCGCATTTCTGCTAAAGCCAGTGAGTACGGCTTAGACATTGATCCGAGTCGTCCGGTTTATACTTTAAGCGTCGGTGAAATGCAGCGCGTTGAAATCATCCGTGCTTTGCTCACCAATCCCCAGTTACTGATTTTGGATGAGCCGACTTCTGTGCTCACACCGCAAGCGGTTGAAAAGTTGTTTGTGGTGTTGAAAAAGCTGTCGTCAGAGGGTTGCAGCATTTTGTATATCAGCCACAAACTCCATGAAATTCGGGAGCTATGCACCGCTTGTACAGTTTTGCGCGCAGGCAAAGTCACCGGGCATTGCAACCCGCAAAATGAAAGCAATGCCTCACTCAGCCGCATGATGATTGGTGCTGAACCGCCTGCGTTAGAGCATCGTGCAGCTCATGAAGGCGATGTTGTTTTAGGTGTTCAACAATTAACCTTGCCGCGTATTGATCAATTTGGCATGAACCTCAACGCGGTTTCGTTGAATGTGCGAGCTGGTGAGGTTGTCGGCATTGCGGGTGTTTCGGGCAATGGGCAACGTGAGTTGATGTACGCTTTGTCAGGGGAGGACATCCGCGCTGAGGGTGGTATGGTGACTTTATTTGGCGCAGCGGTTGGGCATCTGGGGCCTGCAGAACGCAGACGTCTTGGTGTGCAATTTGTCCCTGAAGAACGCCTAGGTCGCGGTGCTGTGCCCAGTATGAGCTTGGCGCACAATTTAATGCTGACCCGAAATATTGCGATTTCCACAACGGGTTGGATTCGGGTCAAAGACTTGGCGAAGCAAGCCGATGGCATCATCGCCCGTTTCAAAGTCAAAGCCAGCGGTGCGCAGGCAACTGCAAAATCGTTGTCTGGCGGCAATTTGCAAAAGTTTATTGTGGGTAGAGAAATTGAAGCCGAACCCAAGCTCTTCATCGTCTCGCAGCCCACATGGGGAGTCGATGTCGGTGCGGCGGCGCAAATTCGAGGTGAGATATTGGCTTTGCGTGATGCAGGCTGCGCCGTGCTGGTGGTGAGCGAGGAACTGGATGAGTTGTTTGAAATCAGTGATCGCATTCACGTCATGGCCAAAGGGCAGCTGTCGCCTTCACTGAAACGTGAAGCTGCAACGGTTTCGCTCGTAGGTGAATGGATGAGCGGCTTGTGGCCCGGCACAACGCCTAGTGCTGCCCACGTTTTGGCTGAGAAGGAAACTGCATGATGCATTTAAAACTAGAGCCACGTGCGCAAAACTCTACGTTTTGGAGCTACGGCTCACCTGTCTTAGCCTTGCTGCTGACGGTAGTTATCGGGGTTTTGCTGTTCATGGCTTTGGGCAAAGACCCTGTCCGTGGGTTGCAAATGTTTTTTTGGGAACCGATTCGCTCTGGCTACGCCTGGGGCGAGTTGATGGTGAAAGCCACGCCGTTGTTAATCATCGCGCTGGGCTTGGCGGTTTGTTTCCGCTCTAACGTCTGGAACATTGGTGCAGAAGGCCAATTTGTCATTGGTGCACTGGCTGCGGGCGGTGTGGCATTGATGGCTGGCAAAGACACCAGCCGATGGATTGTCATGGTGATTTTAATAGCGGGTATGTTTGGCGGCATGGCTTGGGCAAGCATCACTGCATTTCTACGTGACAAATTCAATGCCAATGAAATTTTGGTGAGTCTCATGCTGGTTTATGTGGCCGATTTATTACTGGGTTACATGGTTTACGGTCCGTGGAAAGACCCGAATGGCTTTAACTTTCCGCAAAGCAAAACATTTGAAGCGGTGACAAATATTCCCAGACTCATGCAAGGTTCACGCATGACGATTGGCTTACCGATAGCGATGGCAGTAGCTGCAGCGTTATGGATATTCTTGTTTCGCACCCGCGCTGGGTTTGCCCAGCAGGTGGGTGGATTAGCGCCAGCCGCTGCACGCTATGCCGGGTTTTCCAGCCGCCGGGCGCTGTGGGTGGCGATGCTGTGCTCGGGTGCTGCCGCTGGCTTGGCGGGTGCGCTAGAAGTGGCTGGCCCGATTGGGCAACTCACGCCTTATGTACCAGCAGGCTACGGTTTTGCGGCCATCATCGTCGCATTTGTGGGGCGACTGCATCCTGTAGGAATGATTTTCTCGGCTGTCCTAATGAGCATGTTTTACATAGGCGGCGAGCTGGCGCAGTCGCGTTTGGGTTTGCCTAAATCGATCACGGGTGTCTTTCAAGGTTTGCTGTTGTTCAGTTTGCTGGCTTGTGATACTTTGCTTACCTACAAGTTGGTTATGACATCGACACCTTCTAAATTAACCGTAGGAGGCGCTGTTTGATGGAAGCCTACGCACTTTTAATAGCTGCCACGCTGAATGCCGGCACAGTTTTAGCCATAGCAGCACTGGGCTTGCTCATCAATGAAAAAGCCGGTGTTGTTAACCTAGGTGCAGAAGGCATGATGCTGTGCGCAGCGATTGCGGGCTTTGCCACCGTTGTGCATACGGGGAATGTGTGGCTGGGTTTCTTGGCAGGTATGGCGGCGGGTGCGTTTTTAGCCGCGCTGTTTGGTGGTTTGGTCATTTGGCTGGGCACCAACCAATACGCCACGGGTTTGGCCTTGACGCTGTTTGGCACTGGCTTTTCAGCCTTTGCCGGCATCAAGTACGTGCAAGAAAAGCTGCCAGAGCAAACGCAAAACAGCATTCCTGTTTTAGGCGATATTCCGCTCATTGGCCAAGCTTTGTTTCGCCATCACCCTATGGTTTACATCACGATTGGGTTGATGTTTGGTTTGATCTGGTTTTTGTATCGCACCCGCGCAGGCTTGGTGCTGCGCTCGGTGGGGGAATCACCCGAGTCAGCGCATGCTTTGGGTTATCCGGTTCGACGTATTCGGTTGTGGGCCGTCATGGCTGGCGGCGCGCTTTGCGGTCTTTCCGGTGCTTACTTAGCGACCATTTACACGCCGCTGTGGGTGGAAGGTATGGTGTCGGGCAAGGGTTGGATTGCTTTAGCCTTAACGACTTTTGCCACTTGGCGACCTGCGCGGGTGCTGCTGGGCGCCTATTTGTTTGGTGGTTTTACTCTCTTGCAGCTGCATTTGCAGGGTGCGGGGGTAGAAATACCTAGTCAATTCCTTAGCATGATGCCTTATATTGTTACGATTGTGGTTTTGGTGCTGATTTCACGAAATGCAGCTTTTATTCGTATCAATATGCCGGCATCGCTGGGCAAACCTTTTTCCACCTAAATTCCAAGTTGTTTTCTGGCTTATTTCTTGCTTAGTTTATTTTCTCAACCTCTCTCTTAGTTTAATTTTAAAAAGGACTCTTTGACATGACAGACTTTCAAAAACGCACACTCTTAAAAGTTGCCGCTATGACCACGATTGCCGCTGCCGCTTTGGTCGGTTGTGGCAAAAAAGAAGAAGTCAAGCCTGCCGCCGCCGCACCAGCCGCACCTGTTGCGGCACCTGCACCGGCCAAGCCAGAGCCATTAAAAGTGGCTTTCGCCTACGTTGGCCCTGTGGGCGACGGTGGCTGGACGTTTGCGCATGACAACGCGCGCAAAGCTGTTGAAAAAGAATTTGGCGACAAAATTGTCACCAGCTTTGTGGAGAAAGTGCCTGAATCGGCCGACGCAGAGCGCGTGTTCCGTGACTTGGTTGGCCAAGGCAACAAGCTGATTTTCGGCACCACTTTCGGCTACATGGAGCCTATGCTCAAAGTCGCAGCCGACACCAAAGGTGTGAGCTTCGAGCACGCCACCGGCTACAAACAAGCGGACAACATGCGCACTTACGACAGCCGCACCTACGAAGGCGCGTACATGGCTGGCGTGATTGCCGGCAAGATGACCAAAACCAACACGCTGGGCGTCGTCGGCTCTATACCAATTCCTGAAGTGATTCGCAACATCAACAGCTTCACCATGGGCGCACAGTCGGTTAACCCAAAAATCAAAACCCGTGTGGTTTGGGTCAACGAATGGTTCAATCCAGGCAAAGAAACCGAAGCGGCAACTACTTTGATCAACGGTGGCGCTGACGTCTTGATGCAAAACACCGACTCATCCGCTGTGTTGCAAACGGCTGAAAAGCTCGGCAAACGCGCTTTCGGCTGGGATTCAGACATGACAGCCTACGGACCGAAAGCCCATTTGGGTTCAGCCGTCATCAATTGGGCGCCGTACTACATCAAAGCCACTGGCGAAGCCTTGGCTGGTACATGGAAAGGCGGCAGCGCTGCTTGGTGGGGTGTGAAAGAAGGCGCGATTGACATGGTCAATGTCGCCGCTGACGTGCCAGCAGAGACCAAAGCCAAGGTTGACGAAATCAAAGCTGGCCTGAAAGCCGGTACTTTCGCCATCTGGAAAGGCCCGATCATGGGTAGCGACGGCAAAGAAATGCTGTCGAAAGACGCCGTGGCTGATGACAAGTTCATGGGTGGCATCAACTTCTACGTCAAGGGCGTGGAAGGTAAAGTACCCGGTGGCGATAAAAAGTAATTTGAATCGGTAATTTTAAAGAGGCTACTTTCGAGTAGCCTTTTTTATTGCAAAATAAACATTATGAATCAAGTAAAACATATCCCCACAGACCGCCTGCCCGATTTGCTCCACGCCATGCCCAAAGCCGAGCTGCACATCCACATCGAAGGTTCGTTAGAGCCGGAGATGATCTTCAGCCTCGCCAAGCGCAACGGTCTGAGTTTGCCCTACGCCAGCGTGGACGAGCTGCGCCGCGCTTATGCGTTTACCAATTTGCAAAGCTTTTTGGATATCTACTACGCCGGCGCTAGTGTCCTGCTGAAAGAGCAAGATTTTTACGACCTAGCCGGCGCATATATTGCCAAGGCTGCTATGGATAATGTAACGGTTTGCGAGATTTTTTTCGACCCTCAAACCCATACTGACCGTGGCGTGAGCATGGGCACCGTCATCAATGGCTTGCACCGCGCCTGTGTGGAAGCCCAAGCCAAGCACGGTATCAGCGCCAGTTTGATCATGTGCTTTCTGCGCCATTTGAGCGAAGAAGCCGCCTTTGAAACGCTGGAAGCTGCCATGCCTTTCCGCGACAAATTCATCGGTATCGGCCTGGATTCTGGCGAAGTGGGCAACCCGCCTGAGAAGTTTGCCAAAGTGTTTGCCAAATGCCGTGAGCTGGGCTTGCACTTGGTCGCCCACGCGGGTGAAGAAGGCCCGCCAGCCTATGTTTGGACTGCGCTTGATGTGCTCAAAGTCGAGCGTATCGACCACGGTGTGCAGTCCAGCAAAGACGCTTTGCTGATGGCGCGGCTGAAAAAAGACCGCATTCCGCTCACCGTTTGCCCGTTGTCCAATTTAAAACTCTGTGTTTTCAAGAATTTACGGGATCACAACTTGCCGCAACTGTTGGACGTCGGCCTGTGCGCCATGGTCAATTCAGACGACCCCAGCTACTTCGGTGGCTACATGAACGACAATTTCCTGCAAACCTTCTCCGCTACCGGCATGACCGCGCAACACGCCTACCAGCTGGCGTACAACAGCTTTGAGGCGAGTTTTCTTGACGCATCCGCCAAACAGCTTCATATTGACAAGTTAAATGCTGTTTTTGAAACGTTTGATTAAAGTGCGTTCAGCGGAATCTTGACATATGACACGCCGTTAGATTCAACAGGAGGTAGAGCGCCTGCACGAATGTTGATTTGCACGGCTGGCAATATCAAAGTTGGCATTTCCAAGGTTTTGTCGCGTGCGGTGCGCATTTTTATAAATTCGTCTTTACTGACTTCAGTGCGAACGTGTATGTTTTTAGCGCGCTGCTCGCCGACTGTCGTGAACATCACGGGTTTGCGGTGAGTTGGTGGGTAGTCGTGACATAAATAGAGCTTGGTATCCGCTGGCATGTCCAGTAATTTTTGGATAGAAGCAAACAAAGCATTGGCATCGCCGCCAGGGAAATCGCAACGCGCCGTGCCGACATCCGGCATAAACAGTGTGTCGCCTACAAAGACATTGTCACCCAAAATATAGACAGCACAAGCAGGGGTGTGACCAGGGGTAAACATGACTTTTGCTTCTAGATTGCCAATCTTAAACGCTTCACCATCGCTAAACAAATAGTCAAATTGCGAACCATCTTGCGGAAATTCTGCTTCAAGGTTGAATACTTTTTTGAAGACACCTTGCACAACCGTGATGTTTTTGCCGATGGCAGTACGCCCACCAAGGTGTTTTTTCAAATAGGGCGCCGCTGATAAGTGGTCTGCATGCGCATGGCTTTCTAAAAGCCATTCAACGTTGAGTTCGTTTGTTTTGACAAAATCTATCAGCTTGTCTGCACTCGCCGTCGATGTTCGGCCTGATTTTGGGTCGTAATCGAGCACGGAATCAACAATCGCGCAGGCGGTTCCTTTGCCCGCGTGCACGACGTGGCTGATCGTCCAAGTAGCAGGGTCAAAAAAAGATTGCACCTGAATTTGTGCATTTTCTACTGTAGTCATGTTAAATTCCTTATAAATAGTTAAAAAACAATATATAAAATTATATACTATAAAAAACATTAGTGAAGCATGAAGACTAATTTACCTATCGATGTTGTGAAAATGCGCCAATCTATGGACCGCGCCACGCGATTATTGCGTGTGCTGAGCAACCCTGATCGATTGCTCTTGATGTGCCATTTGACCAGCAAAGAAAGCTGCGTTTCAGACTTGGAACTGGCAACCGCCATCGTGCAGCCCACGCTGTCGCAACAGCTAGCCGTGTTGCGCGAAGAAGGCTTGGTGAGCACACGGCGTGAAGGTAAACAAATTTTCTACACCCTAGCCAGCGACGACGCTTTGTTTTTGATGCAAACGCTTTACAGCAGGTTTTGTGGATAGGTTAGCGCCTTTGGTAAATTATTAAAAGCTTTTCTAAGACCGTTAAGACATTTTTAGTCACTTTTTAGGTGGCTTTGAAACCTGAATTCAGCATAAACTCTGCAACACCTAAGCTACAAATTGCTCGCCATGAATGCTGCCAAAGTAACCAAAGCCTACCGCGCCCGTATTTTGAGCTTCGATGCGCAGGCAGAGCCGTCAAACTCGGCGCGGTTAGATGAAGACGGCTTGCTCGTTATCGGGGCTAACGCACAGGGCAGGCAAGTGGTGCAGATGGTGGGTGATTACAACTTGCTGGCGGATGAGTTCAAATCCCGTCACCCCGATGTGACTGTCCAACATCTGCCAGACCGCATCATTGCGCCCGGTTTTGTCGACACCCACGTGCATTACCCGCAAACGGACGTGATTGGCTCCCCCGCTGAAGGTTTGCTGCCGTGGCTAGAAAGCTACACATTTCCAGAAGAAAAACGATTCGTAGACGTTGAATATGCCGCTCAAGCCGCTTCTTTTTTTATAGCTGAATTGCTGCGAAATGGCGTCACCACCGCGCTTACTTTTGCCACATCGCACGTCGCGTCTGTCGATGCTTTGTTTACTGAAGCTCAGAAAAACAACATGCGCCTTATCACCGGCAAATGCATGCAAGACCGCAACAGTCCGGACGGGGTAAGAGATGAGACCGAACAAAGCTTGATCGACACCGAGCTGTTGATGCACAAATGGCACGATCCAGATGGTTCTAGCCGTCTAGGCTACGCCTTCACCCCACGTTTCGCCCCCAGTTGTAGCGATGCCCAGCTGCGCGGCCTGGGCGAGCTGGCCGCCAAATACCCCGATGTGTGGATTCAGTCCCACGTTGCTGAAAACGTCGAAGAAATCACCTGGGCACTCTCGCTTTTCCCCCAAGCACGCTCGTATTTACAGATTTATGACGACTTCGGCTTGATGCGCCAACGCGCTGTTTACGCCCACTGCATCCACTTGGACGCCACAGACCGCGCCTTGATGCAATCCACAGGCGCTGCTGCGGCCGTATGCCCAACCAGCAATTTATTCTTAGGCAGCGGCTATTTTGACTACCGCGCGGCGGACGACGCCGGCATGACCTACGCGCTGGCCAGCGACGTAGGCGGCGGCACCAGCTTCAGCCCCTTCCACACCATGCTAGCCGCCTATTACGTTGGCCGCGCCACCGTCAAAACCGCCCTGTTTCAAGGCGGCCAACCCAAGCTGGGCATGAGCCTGTCACCGAAAAACCTGTGGTGGCAGCACACTACAGGCGCGGCGAAAGCGCTGGGTTTAGAAGGCGTCATCGGCAACTTGGCAGTCGGTTGCGAAGCAGATTTCATCATCCTCAACCCCCAAGCCACGCCCTTGCTAGAGCGCCGCACTGCCCGCGCTGAGAGCCTAGACGAACTCCTCTTCGCCATGATTGTCTTGGGTGATGACCGCTTGATCGAAAAAACCGTGATTTCGCAGCAGCTAGCCTAGAGCAGTTGGTATTTTTCACGTTGTAGCATGGACACAAACGGAGTAGATTGGAATGCTGGGGCGGTGGGTCTCATGGTTAAATCAAGGATCGTATTAACGATCGACCTTGCCATTTGTGACTTGGACTGTAACCCTATTCATCTCACTGTAAAGGGGAAACATCATGTCTACAGAAGACGACGTTCGCAAAGCATCAACGCAGTTTTACGCCAGCCTGAACCGCATGGTCGGTGGGGACAGCGCCTCGATGTCCGACATCTGGTCGCACAGCGCGGTGGCGACGGCTTTGCACCCGATCGGCGGCCGGGATCTCGGTTGGGACACTGTCAAGATGTCATTCGAGAAAGTGGCGCAACTGGCTTCAGGCGGCAACGTAGAGCTGAATGACCAACTCATCCGAGTGTCGGGAGACATGGCCTACGAAGTGGGTGTCGAGCACGGACAGATCAAGCTGGCTGGGCAACTGGCCAGCATCGAGCATCGCGTCACCAACATTTATCAGCGCGAAGCCGGAGCCTGGAAGATCGTCCATCACCATACCGATACTTCTGCCGCGATGCTGGAAATTCTCAGCCGTTAGCAAGCTCTGGAAAGTTAACCGAGTGCCCCTCATGCGACCCAAGCACTTGCTCGCCTCGATGCTGCTGCTCGTCAGCATCACTGGCTCCGCGCAGATTGTGTATCTCGGCCGCGATGCCGCTGGAAATATCACCACCTCCAGTCAACAGCCTGAGGACTACAAACCCGTTCCCTTCACCCCGCTGCCCCCATAAAGCGTGCAGTCCGCAACGCAGAACCAGCCCAGCGCGCGTGCCCCATCACCCACCGCTGGACGCTCAGTCGCGGCCATGGCACCCCAAGGGCTGGTGCTCTACGCTGCAGACTGGTGCCCGTATTGGCGCCAAGCCGGTCAATACCTGAAGCGCCAAGGTATTGCCTACACCGAAATCAACATCGACACGCAAGACGGCTCTCGGGCTTTTGCCGCAGCCGTCGGCAACGGTAGTAGGGGAATTCCATTGATGGTCTCTGGTCAGAAGCAAATCCGCGGTTTCAAGACGGCTTCTTACGATGCGTTCTTCAGTGCGAAGCAGTAGCGCAGAGGACTATTTGATTGAAAAAACGGTGATTTCGCAGTTGTTGGCGTCGTGGAATTACTAAAATAGCGATTTTCCCCTTAAATTTGTCTCTAGTTAGCGTATTTACTGCCTAAACAGCTATCAAAAAAATAGCATAAATCGCATTGCAAAATCCCCACCGCAATACGGCACAATAACAACCCATTCGACATTTTTTACTGGAGATTCCCTTGTCCATCCTAGCTGACCACCAAATCCGCGAACTCGCACAGAAGCACGGCATGATTGAGCCGTTTGAGCCGGGGCAGGT
>JAYWCQ010000262.1:0-5374 GCA_043780435.1 Polaromonas sp. | reverse complement strand
GCCGGTAACCAGCGCGCAACCGCAAGACAAGAAAAAATTGGCAGGTCTTGCGGCCGCGGTTACCGTGGCAACCGTATTGGCCGCTGATTTTTAAAGTGTAATGATCGTGCAACCCGTGGTTTTGCGCGCTTCCAGATCGCGGTGCGCTTGCTGCACATCGGCCAGCGGGTAGCGCTGGCCGATGCGGATTTTGACAGCACCGCTCATGACGACTGCAAACAAATCATCCGCCATGGCTTGCGTGGCTTCGCGACTGCTGATGTGACTAAACAGCGTTTGACGGGTCACGTAAATTGAGCCTTTCGCACCCAAAATACCTGGTGCAAACGGCGGTACGGTACCCGAAGCATTGCCAAAACTCGCCATCAAACCAAATGGCAGCAAGCAATCCAACGATTTGTCCCAGGTGTCTTTACCCACAGAGTCATAGACCACCTTGACGCCGGGCTTCAAGCCTTTGGCGGCGTTGGGTGCGGCGGTAATTTCTATCACACGTGCGGCAAAATCTTCGGTGTTGTAGTTGATGACATAGGCAGCACCGTGCTCTTTGGCCAAGGCACATTTGGCGTCAGATCCCGCCGTGCCAATCAACTGCAAACCCAGCGCTTTTGCCCACTGGCAAGCAATCAAGCCCACGCCGCCGGCAGCCGCGTGGAACAGCACAAAATCACCCGCCTGCAAACCGCCTTGTGGCAGCGTGCGGCGCAACAAATACTGGGCTGTCAGCCCTTTGAGCATCATCGCCGCGCCGGTTTCAAAACTGATGGCATCAGGCAATTTGCAAACACACATGGCCGGCATCACGCGGCGCTCGCTGTAGCTGCCGGGTGGGTTGGCGGCATACGCAGCGCGATCGCCAACTTTGAGATGCGTCACGCCCTCGCCCACGGCTTCGACGATACCCGCACCCTCCATACCCAAACTCAAGGGCATCGGCAAGGCATACACGCCGCTGCGCTGGTACACATCAATGAAATTCAAGCCAATCGCGTGGTGTTTGATACGAATCTGACCTGGGCCAGGCTCGCCGACTTCAAGTTCAACGAGTTTGAGCTCTTCTGGGCCGCCGTTTTTATCGATTTGAACTGTTTTGGAAAGAATGCTGCTCATGGTTTTGTCTCCTGCAATGAATAAAAATGGGGATGAAAATTAAAAGGGGAATGAACTAATACGTGCCGGGATAAGCGCCACCGTCCGTCAACACATTTTGTCCCGTGATGTAGCCGGCTTGTTGGCTGCACAAAAACGCACAGGTCGCGCCGAACTCAGCAGGGTTGCCGAAACGTTGCGCCGGAATTGTTTTACGGCGTGCGTCCATCACGTCGTCCATGCTTTTGCCCGACTTTTGCGCCGCGCCTTGCATGGTGGTTTTGAGGCGGTCGGTGTCATAGGCACCAGGCAACAAGTTGTTGATGGTCACATTGTTCGACACCAACTTGCTGGTGCGCGCGACGCCAGCCACAAAACCCGTCAAGCCGCTGCGCGCGCCGTTGCTCAAACCCAAAATATCAATCGGGGCTTTCACTGCAGCGGATGTGATGTTGACAATGCGGCCAAAACCGCGCGCCGCCATGCCGTCCACCGTGGCTTTGATCAGTTCAATCGGCGTCAGCATGTTGGCATCCACCGCTTTGAGCCAATCTTCGCGCCCCCAGTTGCGGAAATCGCCCGGTGGTGGGCCGCCGGCGTTGGTGACGACAATGTCAAAGTCCTTACCCGGCCCGCCAGCGACCGAGAAAGCCGCAGCCCGTCCCGCGTCAGTCGTGATGTCTGCCGCTACAAACAGCACTACAGGTTGATTTTCACCTTCACATTGACCAATAGTCGCCGTATTTATTGCCTGAGTTGCTATCAAATCAGAAGCGGATTGCTGCAGCACTTCCAAGCCCCGTGCGACCAGAACGACGTTGACGCCCTCAGCGTGCAGCGCCTGCGCACAGCCCAAACCCAAGCCCTTGCTCGCGCCGCACACCAGCGCCCATTTGCCTGCAATACCCAAATCCATAACTTATCTCCTCTTGTTTAGTCGTTTTTATTCGATGGCATGCTTACGAAATTGCCTAATCAGATTGTGCCTTAAATCGATCTCAATCCGCAGCGACAGGTCGGCTGCGCGACACCAGGTACACGCCCGCCAACACCAACACCGTACCGGCAATGATCCAGGCATTGAGCGGTTCGCCCAAGATCAATATCCCCATCAAAATCGTAGACATCGGCCCAATCATGCCAGTTTGAGCGGTAAGCGGTGCGCCTATGCGCTCGATAGCCATCATCACAGCAAGGACGGGCAAGGCCGTGCACAGCGTGGCGTTCAACAGTGATAGCCAAATCACCTGGGGTGCGACGGCCATGGCACTCAGTGGGCGCAGCACAGCAAATTGGGCAATGCACAGCAGACACGCCACCGTGGTTGCCATGCCCACCAAGCGCAGAGAACCCAGCCGCTTGACCATTTCGCCACTGTAGCTGAGGTAGATCGCGTAGCTCACGGCGCTGCCAAAAACAAGCAATGCACCCCACGCAGTGTTGCTGTTATTGGTTGTACTGATGCTTTGAATACTGATCTCATGCCCAAAAACCAGCAAAATCCCCGCATAACTCAGCGCCATCGCCCCAATTTGCCTTGCTGACATCTTCTTTTTGTACAGCAGCCAGCCCAAAATCAGCACCAGCGTCGGGTTGAGGTACAAAATCAGCCGTTCTAAGGCCGCGCTGATGTAGGCCAAACCTGCAAAATCTAGATAACTGGCCAAGTAATAGCCGGTAAAGCCCAGCCCTAGAATACCCAACCAGTCGTTACGCGTTAGCGCTTCTTTACCTCGGCTAGACCACCAAGCCATCCCCGCAAAAATCGGCAGCGCAAACAGCATGCGGTACATGATGAGGGTGACGGCATCCACGCCGTAGCGGTAAGCCAGCTTGACGATGATGGCTTTGCCGCTGAAGGCGATGGAGCCCACGATGGCCAACAGCAAACCTGTGGCAAATTGCTTTTGCATCATTTTTCAATACCCTGCCGCCTGCCCATCGCGGCGCGGGTCGCTGGCGGCCATATAGCCTTCGGCGGCAGGGTCGCCCATGCGCCAAATGAACTGACCTGCGCCAAAATCCTGGTATGAATCGTTGATCACGCTGACTTGGTGGCCGCGCGCTAGCAGACCTTGCACCGTCGCGGCGGACATGGTGGCTTCGACATTGATGTCCAGACCCGTGTTAAACCGCCAGCGTGGCGCATCACACGCTGTTTGTGGGTTTTGTTGGTAGTCCAGCATGCGCACCAATGTCTGCATGTGTCCCTGCGGCTGCATATTGCCGCCCATGACGCCAAAACTCATCACCGGCTGGCCGTCTTTGGTCAAAAACGCGGGGATGATGGTGTGAAACGGTCGCTTACCGGGTGCCACTTGGTTCGGCCCAGCGTTCAAACTGAAGCCATGGCCGCGGTTTTGCAAGCTGATGCCAAAGGTCGGCTCCACGCAACCCGAGCCAAAACCCATGTAGTTGCTTTGAATCATACTGATCATCATGCCGGACTCGTCCGCCGCCGTCAGGTAAATCGTCCCGCCTTTGACGGGGTTGCCGGCTTTGAAATCTTGCGCTTTGTTGCGGTCAATCAGTTTGGCGCGCGTAGCCAAGTAGCTGTCATCCAGCATCTGCTCAACCGTAACATTCATTGTTTCAGCGTCCGACACGTACTTGTAGGTATCGGCAAACGCCAGTTTCATGGCTTCGATTTGCAAGTGCTGGGCATCCACGCCATCGGCGTCCATGCCAGATAAATCAAAGTGTTCCAAGATACCCAGCGCAATCAAGGCCGCAATACCCTGTCCGTTCGGCGGAATTTCATGCAGGGTGTGGCCACGGTAGTTTTTGGCAATCGGTTTTACCCAATCCACCGTATGCGCCGCCATATCGCTGGCAGTGAGCTTACCGCCGTTGTCGGTGGAAAATTTCTCTATTGCAGCCGCGATCTCCCCTTTGTAAAACGCGTTGCCTTTGGTCGCGGCAATGGCCCGTAAGGCTTTGGCTGCCGCTGGAAATTTGAAGAGTTCGCCGACATGGGGGGCGCGCCCGTGCGGCAAGAAACTTTGTGCAAAACCGGGCAAATGACCAATCTCAGCCAGTGGCGCTTGCCACTTGCCTTGCACGACGATGGGTAGCAAATAACCGCGTTCGGCAATCTCAATCGCGCTTTGCATCAAATCAGCGAAAGGCAATTTACCAAACTTGTCGCTCATCGCCGCCCAGCTGCTGACCGCACCAGGCACACTAACCGAATCAATGCCGCGCTTAGGTGGTGTGGTGGCATCTGCACCGTACTTATTTTTGAAATACTCTGGTGTCCATGCGGCGGGTGCGCGTCCCGAGGCGTTGAGACCGTGCAATTCTTTGCCATCCCAGATGATGCAAAACGCATCGCTGCCCAAGCCGTTGCTGACGGGTTCGACAATCGCCATGACAGCCGCAGTGGCGATGGCGGCGTCAACGGCGTTGCCACCTTGCTGCAAGATGCGCAAGCCTGCTTGCGCACCTAGGGGGTGCGAGGTGGAGACGATATTGCGCGCAAAAACAGGCAACCGGGTGGAGCTGTAAGGCGTTGCGAAATTAAAAGTCATGTTGAAACTAATTTTTAGAAGATTGTGCAGACGGATGTGCAGATGAATGCGACAAAGAATGCGAGGCAATTTTTTGATGCAGGCGTCGTAACGACCACCAAACCGCAAAAGCCACGAACGGAATGGCAACCGCAGCGGTGACTTCGCCGCTCACCGGCCAGCCCAGTTTTTGCGCCCCTTTGGCCACATAGCTGATCAACCCGACTATGTAATACGTGATCGCAGCAACGGACAAGCCTTCCACGGTGGATTGCAATTTGAGCTGCAGGCCCTGCCGGTCGTTCATCGTGGTCAACAGCGCTTGGGCGCTTTGCTGCTGCTCAATTTCCACACGGGTCCGCAATAGGCTGCTGATGCGCGAGACGCGTTGTGACAACGCATCTTGCCGCCGTGTCGCCCACTCGCAGGTGCTGCGGGCGGGTGTCAAACGTCTGTCCATAAATTCGCGAATGGTTTGCAGCTCGCCCAAGCGTGATTCATTGATGTCGGCGATGCGTTCATCGACCAATTCAAAATACGCACTGCTGGCAGAAAAGCGTGAATGTGTCGCCGCATACTGGCTTTCGACTTGGCCTGCCAGCTTGGTGAGACGGTCTAGCAAAGCCGGTTCGTCATAGCGTTCGGCGCTACGAATAGATTCAGCCAATTCAGCCAATTCACGTTCAGCATAAGCCAAAGATTGACCCGCGTCTCGCGCAGCGGGCAAGCCCAGCAAAGCCGCCATGCGGTAGGTTTCAATTTCAAGCAAACGCTGC